>VBKX01000706.1 GCA_005879435.1 Deltaproteobacteria bacterium | reverse complement strand
AGGAACGCGCCGATTAATGACTTCATTGTCTGCCTCGTGGGTGGTTTCGACTCACGCTAATAACCGGTTTCCATCAACTGGTTATAGAAAAGCTTGTAAAAAGATTTTAGCCGTTCGGGCCGGGTGTAGTGGGCAAATTCCTGCGGGATCTTAAATTCCTTCTCAATTTGCTCGAGATTCTTGCCGGCGGCAATCATCTTGGCGACCTCGTCTCGCATGACCACGAAATAGCGCTTTTGCTCCTCCAGATCTTTCATGCCGCGGCCGAGGTGCGCGGGTCCATGCCCGGGAACGTAGGTTTCAACCGCAAGATTCCGCGCCATGATGTTGTCGAGGATCTGAACCCAGCCTTTGACGTTGGAGTAAAAAACGCCGGCTGACTCACCTTGGCCGGGATGAATTTCGGTATCGAGCAGATCCCCCATCAAATACACGCGTTTCTGAGGTATGTAGACCGTCAGATCGCCGGTGCTGTGGCCGCGGCCCTCGGCGGTGATCTGGAAAGTGAGCCCTCCGAAATAAAGTGTCATGGTGCCATCGAATCCGATGTCGGGAGGGATCAATTCTTTTCCTTTGTAGCCGGCGTTGCGCGGGTCGTTGGAATTTTTCCGCTCATTAAATTCTTGAAGCTCCTGCATGCGCAGATCGTGAATTTGATTCTTAGTCGCGATATAAACCGGCTTGTCTTCGCGGAAATGCCATGCACCGGAGGCGTGATCGCCGGCGCTGTGCGACGAGATCAAATATTTGACCTTTTTGTCGGTCTGCTTGCGGATGAAGGCGAGGGTTTGATCGGCGTTATCAATATGAAAGTCGAACACCAATACGCCGTCGTCGGTGAAAACGACCGTGGAGTTACCCGAGCCCTGGGAGTGCTGGAGCAGGTACACGTTTTCGGCAATCTTTACGGGAGTCATGCGCACCGGTGCCGCGGCTCCTGTGCTCAGACACCAAACCAGCCCAAGTAGCAGCGCGAGTCTAGCTTTCATCTTTCGCTCCCTCTAAAGTTGTCGGTCGTCAGTTGACCATGCCCAAAGACTTTGCCATATCGAGCGTGCGCCGTGCGCGCTCGATGATCGGGCGGTCGATCAGTTGCCCGCCGAAAGCGATCGAACCGTCGCCGCGCGCGTTGGCTTCTTCGAAAGCCTGCAGAACTTTTTGGCAGTAATCGATTTCTTCCGCCGTTGGACTGAACGTCTTGTTGATGGCGTCGATCTGTGACGGATGAATGCACGACATGCCCGAGAAGCCCAATTGGCGTGATTGCTTTGCGAAATCCAGCAGTCCCTGGCTGTCGTTCAAATCCACCCATACGCCGTCCACCGCTTGCACGTGGGCCGAGGCCGCGGCGATGACGATCGCCGAGCGTGCGTAAATCAGATCGCGCGCTTCGCCTTCGCGCACCGTGGGTAAGCCGATCTCCCGGCCGAAATCCTCCGCGCCGAAAATGATTCCGACAATGCGCGGCGAAGCGGCGGCAATCGCAGGCGCGTTGAGCAATCCACGCGGGCTCTCGACCGCGATCAGTAGCTTCACGCGGCCTTTCGCCAAATTATTCTGTGGCTCTTTTTCGTTGAGAATCGCGTCGACTTTGCGGACTTCTTCGGCGGTGTCGACCTTCGGACAGACCAGGCCTTCCAGTCCCGGTCGCACAACGGCTTCCAGGTCCGCGTCCATGCGCGCATGACCGATAGCGTTGATGCGCACGTAACGAGCCGGCGTTCCGGGCGCTTTCGCGCGGCCGAGAGAGTCGCCGATATTCTTGCGCGCCGCGTCTTTCTCATTGGGTGCGACACCGTCTTCGATGTCGAGCATGATCGCGTCGGCATTGAGGCCGAGTGCTTTATCGATCATCTTCTGCCGGTGTCCCGGCACGAACATCCACGAGCGTATTTGTTCCATTTAAAAAAAGCTCCTCCGCCGTTTCCTTATCTTAAGGCTGGGCAAATGTCTAACCTGTGTTTGGCGCACAAGCCGCAGCGGAAAACGAAACCTCGCGTCGATCGGAATGGCAGGTTCGGAATTCTTCCCTCAAGGTAGGGGATCATTTCCTGCTTTCGGTTGAACGGACGCTGTTTTTAGAGAATAAGTGGAGAGATATGAAATTCAGCACGTTTAAACTTCTGGTGCCGATTGTCGCCGTCACGATTCAAAGCAATTCCGCCTCGACCGTTATCCCGCCGTATCTCGATCACATGCGTATGCCCGTGGCCTTGATTGGCACGCTGATTTCAGTAGGGCCGGTGCTTGCGCTTGCATCCCGGCTGCCGGTGGGAATGGCGTACAACCATCAGCGCGCGCGGTTTTTGGTATCGATCGCAATCCTCGCCATGGGCGCGACGAACTATCTTTATAGTTTTGCGTCGGATAGTTTCAGTTTTGCGCTCGTTCATTCGCTGAACGGTTTCGCCTACGGAGCGGTGACGACGCTCTACATGGCGTTTTACGTCGATTCGCTTGCCTCCGATGAGAACCGCAACCATGCCATGGGATATTACGTGGGTAGCTTGGCAATGGGGTATTCCACGGGAAATTTTTTCGGCGGACTGATCGCCGATCATTGGGGTTACGCGCTGACTTTTCAACTTGGCGCCATTCTCTCGCTAGTCTCTGTGGGATTGCTCTGGTAGTTGCACGGGACGGGCAGTACGGACACTAAAGTAAAAGGAATGAAGCCGAGCAGTAAATTAACGTGGTCGGAGTCGCTGAAGGCGCTGGTTGAGCCTGAGCTTGCGATCGTTGTCATCGTCGCGATGTTTCTGAATCTGCTGCATCAGATGGGCGGCGTGTTCATTTCCCTCTACGGCTTGGCGGTAGGGATGAGCCTGACGCAAATCGGCATCATTCGCGCAGCGTACGCGGGCTGCAATGCGGTGACCCGGCCGATCAGCGGCCACGTGGTCAACAAGCTGGGTCACAAAGGATTGTCGTATTTCGGACTTCCCTTGCAATCTCTAATTCTCACGTTGGTGCCGCTGTTTAGCGGCTTCGGGGCGATCTTAGTAGTTTACGTCTGTTCCGGATTACTCCGCGCGATTGTGATTGTCGCTAACGCAGTCGGTTTGGTGCAGGACGTGCCCGAGTCGCGCGTGCGCCGCGGCTTGGCGTCCGGCGTCTATAACGCCGCCGGTGATTTAGGAAATATTTTGGGTCCGTCGATTGGCGGTTTGATCGCGCAGGCAACCGGGATTGCGAGCGTCTTTGTCGTGGGCTCGTTGGGATCGACGGCGCTGTTTTTTATCGGTGTTTTCTTAGTGAGGCGGATGAAAACAACGACGGAGTCGGAGAATCTGCTGTCCGGAGTCTAGAGTCTTTTTCACACACCCAGACCTAGACTATGAAGGTGCGATCAATATGACTTTGGCATTCCCAAAACATGCTGCCCTAGATACGCGAGCACTAAGTTGTTGCTCACCGGCGCTACGGTTAATAATCGAGTTTCTCTGAACTTTCGTTCGACATCGTATTCCGCGGCGAAGCCATACCCGCCGTGTGTCGTGAGACACGCGTTGGCCGCTTCCCATGCGGCTTCCGACGCCAGATACTTGGCGAGATTCGCTTCGGCGCCGCATTTTTCCTTGCGATCAAACTTGGTCGCCGCCTGGAAGCGCACTAAATCCGCCGCTTCAATATTCGCGTAGGCTTTGGCGATGGGGAACTGCACGCCCTGGTTAGCCCCGATCGCTCGGCCGAAAACGTTGCGCTCGCTCGCATATTTTGCGGCTCGCTCGACGAACCAGCGGCCGTCGCCGATCGCTTCGGCGGCGACGAGAATGCGCTCGGCATTCCAGCCGTCGATGATGTAGCGAAAACCCATGCCCTCTTAGCCGATCAAATTCTCAGCCGGCACTTCAACATTATCGAAGAAGAGCGCGTTAGTGTGGTGATTGATCATCAGATCGAGGGGCTTAACCTCGAGTTTTCCTTTAGCTTCGCGCAAGTCGACGATAAACACGGAGAGGCCGCGGGTTTTGTCGGTCAATTCATCATAGGGGGTGGTGCGCGCGAGCAGCAGCATGAGATCGGATTGCAGCACGCG
>VBKX01000167.1 GCA_005879435.1 Deltaproteobacteria bacterium | reverse complement strand
CCTTGGGCCGCAACTTGAGTGGCATCATTCCAGCTTCAGCCAATGCCGGCGCCGCCGGCGCTGCTGCACCGTCGCGCCACACTTCGCCTTCGCCGCACAGCACCGCGGCTAGATAGGAAAGCGGCGTCAGGTCGCCGCTCGCGCCGACCGAGCCCTCGGAGGGAATCCGCGGCAACAGATCGCAGCGCAGCAGATGAATCATCTGTTCGAGCAATGCCACGCTGACGCCGGAAAATCCCTTGCAGAGTGACGCCAGTCGGGTCGCAATGATCGCGCGAGTCTCCGCCGGACCGAAACATTCACCCAAACCGCAGCCGTGAAAGGTATAAAGGTGGCACGGCAGCTCGGCGACCAATTCCGGCTGGACCGTCACGGTGCAAGAGTCGCCGTAGCCGGTAGTTACGCCGTAGATCGAGCCCTCTGCGGACAGCAGCCGGTCGATAAAGTCCGCACCGCGCGCGATCGACGCGCGAAATTCCGGCGCATCGGACAAGACCGCCGAGGCCGATCTCTCGGCGATATCGACAATATTCTCGATCGTCAGTCGGTCCGTGTCGAAACGGACGGCAGAACCGCCGTTGTTAGTCTCAATGGGGTGCATGGGATCCATCCGTGTTGGGTGCGCTCCAAAAATCGTAGAAATTGAACCACTGTAAGGGCACGCGCTGGCAGAAATATTCCAAGCGCGCCGCATAGTCCGCAACACAGGCCGCAAGTGCTTGGTCACGGCTCCGGCGCGGCAGCTGAATCAATTCACGAAATAGTTCGAAGTGAATTTCCGAGCCGCCTGCGGCGCGGAACGAAAATATCAGATAAACCGGACATTGAAATAAACTGGCGAGAACGTAGGGACCGACCGGAAATGGCGCCATGGCGCCGAAAAATTTTGCCATGGCGATCCGGGGATTCGCCGACACTGGAATGCGATCACCGGCGATCGCGACGAATTCTCCCCGGCTGATTTTTTCCGCGAGCAGCATCGCTGCCCCGGGAGTCAGCTCGGTGACCTGCATCAAATTGAGCTGACTGTCGGGATCGAGCTGGGCCAACAATTGGTTGAATCTTGCCGCATGCTTGGTGTGCAACAGCACGGTCAATTTGAGCCCCGCCTGGCGCCGCGACAAAACCCGGCACAATTCTAAATTGCCAAGGTGGCAACAAATCAGCAGCCCGCCGCGATGCGTGGCGATTTGCCCCGCAATGAGATCCAGGCCGTTAAATTTCACCGAGTCGGTGTCGAACAAGCCGCCCCACAGGAGCATTTTATCGAGAATACTCTCGCCGAACGCGGCGAAATGGCTCAACTCGATGCGCGCGCCGGGTCGAAGTCCCAGCGAAGGGTCAAAAGACGAAAGCCGGCGCAGGTAATCGCGCGACGCCTTGCGAGCCGCGGGTTTAGCGCGCCAGCCAGTACAACAGTCGCATGCCCGCGACGAAGCTGAATTCATTTATTTGCGACCAGTGTTGAGCGCGGGTCGTCGCAACGGACGGATTCATAGGGGGCTCCATCGGCGCGCGATCAGCGCCGGCGAACGCGCTAACATGCCGAAGAACAAGGTCGCGTGCAGGCGCGAGATGAGCAAGCTATCAAGCCAGCCGCGAAAATGCGAGACGCCGTCGCTGGGGTAACTGACCTGCGTCGGTAGATTGATAATTTCCAATCCCGCCCAATGGAGCCGCACGAGCACTTCGATGTCGAAGCTCATACGTTCGGCAAGCTTATGGCGCCGATCCAGCTCGATCATGGCTGGCAATGGATAAACGCGAAATCCACACATCGAGTCTTTGATTTGCCGCGACAAAGTATTGATGGATACCCAGACATGGGTCAGATATCTCGCGCACAGACGCAATGACGGCGCGGTCTCGTCATATTTCGGGCAGCCAACGATCAGCGCCTGCGGCTTCGCTTCGGATTGCTCAAGAAAGCGCGGGATATCGGCGGGCTGGTGCTGGCCGTCGGCATCGATCTGCACCGCGTGGCTATAACCTGCTCGAGCCGCGGAGCGAATTGCGGTCATTACGGCGCCGCCTTTGCCGCGATTGACCGAATGGCGCAGCAAAGTGATTTGCTCGGGTGTGGCAGCGGCCAAACCGTCGAGCACGGCGGCGCACCCCGGCCCGCTGCCGTCGTCGACGAGGATGCAAGGTAATCGCTGCGCGAGAATTCCATTGACGACGGAACCGACCGCCCGCTCGTGGTTATAGACCGGGATGACGACGCAGGGTTTAAACATTACCCGCTCCGAAAATAACTCGTCCTTTGGCATGGGCGCCGAGACGGGAAGTGATTTTGAAAGCCAACGAAGATTTAGCGGCTTCGTGGACCAGCTCGAGCATGATGGGCGTCTCGGGTGGGATCAAGCGCATGAATTTGAGCGCATGAAGACCGCGGAAAACAGGCGGTAAATCGAAGCATTGCCGCGCGTACGCAATCACCCAATCGACCTGCACCACACCCGGTAAAATCGGCCGTCCTGAAAAATGGCCGTCGAAGTAGAGCAAATTGCGTGGCGCGGTCAACTCGAACACGGCGCGCTCTGGGCTTTTTTCGATGAGCCGTTCCTGCGGCTGGGTTGGACGGACTGGCTCGGAAGCCAGCAAGGCGAGGAGTTCGGCATGGGTGGTTTTTCCTTGTGCATTGACGGGAAGCGCGTCGAGATAGCGCCAGATCCGCGGCAGCCCCACGGCTTCGATCGATTCGCTCAACAGATTGCGCAGCAAACCGCTAAATGCTCGCTTGCCTTTGGCGATCAATTCCCCGCGGCCGGGCTCCGAGGGAATCACGAACGCAGCGACTTGCTGGCGCCGTCCTTCGAGCACTACCACGCGCGCGGCGCGAACCCACGGCGATGACGTGAGCAACGACTCAATGGCTTGCAGCGAGATTCGCTTACCCTCGATCTTGGCGATCTGATCGACGCGCCCGCCGAGAATGAACCGATTATTTTCAGTCGGCTCCACGTGGTCGGCCAGGCGAACCCAATTTTTGTCCGGCAGATGTGCTGAGCTGACCTCGATCACTTCTTCCCGCGGATCGAAGTGCCAGGTCACCCCCGGCGGCGGAGTCCACGGCTGATCTGGCCCCTTGTCCTGCTGGCGATAAGCGATGCCGCCGGTCTCGGAGCTGCCGTAGACTTCGATCGGCGCCCGCCCGAAAAGCCGCGCGCACTCGCTTGCGACGTCGAACGACAGCGGGCCACCGGATGAGAATACAGCGCGCAGCCGGGTCGCCGCCCGAGTCCAGGCGGGGTTCTCGGGCAATCGCTTCAAATGCGCCGGACTCGACACCAGGACCGCTTCCCGCTCGGCTAAAGTTCTTTCCAGTTCTTCGTAATATGAAAAGTTTTGCGCATGGATTGCGCGTCCGGCGGCGAGGGGCCAGAGCACGTTGAACAATAACCCGTAGATATGCTGATGCGATACGGTGGAGATAATATCGGCAGCGCCCAGCGACGCGCCGAATTGTTTTTCCAGGGTGCTCACTTCCGCCGATAATTGCGTCAGCTTTTTTGAAATCGCTTGAGCTGCGCCGGTGGTGCCGGAGGTATAGAGCACGACACCGACAAACTCAGGGTCGAGCCGGCCAAACTCCATCGCGTCGCCATTAGAATTCTGAAACGCCGGTATTTTAGGTTCCCACTGCGGAGAAAATTCGCCCAGATAGCCATCCACCGCGCGGCGAAGCGTCGCGCAAGTATTCGGCAAGCTATCGCCGGGCAAATAAATAATTTTGCCGGCGTGCCAGGCGCCGAAAAGCGCCGCGGCGAACTCGACGGCATCCGTGTGATAGAGCGCGAAGCCTTGTTCCGGCGTGCCTTGAAGCAAAGAACGCCACGCGCCCGCGCGCCCGATAAACTCATGCCAGCAGACTGCGCCTCCGTGCCGCCATGCAACCGTATCGGATGGCGCACGCGGCAAGGTCAGCCACCCCAACAAATCGAGTGCGTCAGGCATGATGCCGCCTTTTGAAGCGCCAGCGGACACAGTACTCGCCGGCAAACAGAAGCCCCATGAGGACGTACGCGATCAAGCCGTTATAGATCGTCCAGACAAGCGCCGGTGTCCACAGCGCGGTAATAAGCGCGATGATGCCGTTAACGGCAAAAAATACGCACCAGACTTGCGTTACACGGCGTGTGTACAAGACTGCGGCGGCGGGAAGATCGGCATCACGCGCGCGGGCGATCCGTTCGATTACCGTCGGCGGAACAACCAAGCTATAGGAAAACAAGCCCAGCAGTCCGGCGTTGACCAGCACGGGATAGAGTTTCAATGGCAAGGGCGCGTTGACCCACAGGGTCAATGCGAAGAGCAACAGAGTTCCACCCGTCCACCAGGCCCAACCCCTGTCACTTTTCACCATCGACAGTCTAAAGAGCGCGACGAGCAAGAGCAGAAGCGCGAGGTAGCGCGGCTCTAATTGTCCTTGCCCGAGCCAGATCGCGAGCGGATAAATCAGCACGATAGCGACCGTCAAAAAGCGCAGCACGGGACGCACTCGAATCACTCCAATGCCAGACCGGCCAACGCGTCGACGACGTCCCGCACCGTGCGCACACTTTTGAAGACCTCCGGTTGCAGCCTTTTGCCGGTCAATTGCTTGAGCTTCACGGCGATGTCCACTGCGTCAATACTGTCGATATCGAGATCCGTATATAGGTTCGCGTCCAAAGTGATTCTCGCTTTATCCAACTCGAACATCTCGTGCAGAATATTGACCAACCAGGCGTAGATCTCCTCTTGGCTCGTTGGGATGGCCGCAGTCATTTCAACTTCTTTCATTTTTAACGTTCTCCCCAATCATGTTCGCGAGCGCGCGAACGGATTCGAAGTGGCGGCGGTTTTCCTCGGCGTTGGCCGACAGCGTAATACCGTACCGCTTTTGGATCGCTACGCCGAGCTCGAGCGCGTCGATGGAGTCCAAGCCGAGCCCCTCGACGAATAGGGGCGCTTCGGACTCAATGTCGGCGGGCGTGATGTCTTCGAGCTGCAGGACATCGATGATCAGCTGCTTTATTTCATCTTCAAGCGACGGCATGGCGGCGGTTTTCCCTCGTGAAGTAGGATTGCAAATGTTCCGTGAGATGGCGCGCGGCCAGAGCCTCGCTGCCCGCGCATCCGAGGAAAGGTTGAATATCGATGTCCTCTTTCACCTCAATTCTAAATTGAGAGGCCGGCGACGGCAAACGCCACCACCTTACACCTTTGGCAAGCATCGCCGGCCGGCATCGGATAAGGACCGGCGTGATGTTTCGCGAGGCGCGGATCGCAACGTTGGCCGCGCCTCGTTTCAGGGAAATCGAACCGTCCGCCGGTGTGCGCGTCCCCTCGGGAAAGATGATCAGGGTGTTGCCGCCGCGAATCGCCGCGACACAGTCATCGATGAGCCCCACGCTGTCATCGTCGTTGCGAACAAACGACGCGGCGTGAACGGTCGCGTGAGTAAACGGGTTGCGCGAGAGCGCGCTTTTGACGATGCAGCTGGCGCGTCTGGCGAAGGCCATGAGAAACACAATATCGATCAACGTCGGGTGATTGGCGAGAATCAGCAGCCCCTCGCGCTGGAGCTTCTCAGAACCTTTGAATTCATACTGAAACACGCCCATCGCGCGCATGGAACGGACGATGCAGCGAAACGTAAATCCGATCAAGTCCCGCGCCATGGCGGTGCGCCGTTCACGGCGCCGGATCAGTACGTTGAGCACGGGAAAAACGATCACGCCACCGATACCGACTGCGAGAAAACCTAACCCCGTTCCAAATACCCGCCAAAAATGACCCACCTTATTTAGCATGACGAGTCCAAATCCATTGCCGCCCGTCGGAAGCACGTTCCAGAACTCGGCCCATGAGGAGGAAAAACCGGAAAATTTCCAAGCCACCCGGTAAACCGTTATGTGACCGAACATTCTTTCCGGCGCGCCAGCGGAGCGAGTAGCCATCCTCGCGCGCCGGTTTAAGCAGCCAAGCCCAGGCAAACGGTCGCTCATCGCAATCTTGAAACGAGGCGTAGATCGTCGGCAGAGGGCAATCGTAAACGACCAGCAATACTTCCGTAGTGCCCTCGGCGAGCAATCCGCAAGCTTCGATCACCGCATGCTCCACGCCGCTCGCGCCGGCGGAGAGAGCGATGCTATTCGCATGATCGGCGCGCGCAATCGAAAACAGCCCCCCAGTGGCATTGTGAACGGACAAACCAAAGGAGGTCGGAGAAAGCGGTGCTCTCTTGGCAAGATCGGTCAATAGCTCGACGGAGCGCAAGGCCTCACCGTGACGAGAGCAAAATATCGTCGGCACGTCAACTTTTTGCCCGAGACAATCATACGCGACTTCGAGAGCCATTTTACTGAGAAAACCCGCCCGCCGCCGCAGCATAGGTGCCATGGCTTTAACCGGAGGCTCGCGATCGCCGTTAAAGCCAATCTCTCCTCTCGCCCACGCCATCCAGGCGTCGCGTGTCTCCACTCCGGGAGCCCACGCAGCGAAAGATGCGACGGAAAAACTGACAACCTGGTTGTCCACGGTTAGTCTATTCGTAATGCCGCGAAATACCGGCTCGTGCGAAGCTTAACGGGGAGAATTATCGTTCATTCGACAAGTCGCGCGCAAGTTCAAATCCCAGTGTTACGCACAGCACAGCCTAGGTAATAATCGAAAGCTGACTAGGGAGTCAAATGAACATTTGAGCGAATACGAACGCGATCTGGGAGTCGGCCGATAGCTGGAAGTATTTTTTAAGGCCTAGTGTCGTTTCGATCAGGAATCGATCCATCGCAATATTATTTTGCCGCAACAAAAAGAGCTTCTTTCAGCGTGACCGTGCCGCTGTACAGCGCCTTCCCCACGATCACTCCTTCAACACCATCTTTCTCCAGTGGTAGAAGTTTTTTTATGTCCTCCAGCGTCGCGATGCCGCCGGAAGCGATGACGGGAATTTTCACTGCGATCGCGATCTTGAGTGTCTCCTCAAGATTCACCCCTTCGCGCGTGCCGTCGCGATCGATGTCGGTGTAGATGATCCGCGTGGCGCCGTCAGCTTCACAGCGTTTGGCGAGCTCGACGGCCTCCATCGCGGTGGTTTCTTTCCAACCTTTCACCGCGACTTTGCCATCGCGGGCATCGATGCCGACGACGACCTTGCCGGGAAATCTTTTGCACAGAGCGCGAAGAAATTCCGCGTTGTCATAGGCGGCGGTGCCGATGACGACGCGGGACACGCCGAGATCCAGGGCAGACTCTACCGCCTCGATGGATCTCAATCCGCCCCCGAGCTCTACGGATAGTCCAGGCTGCCGGCAGATCGCGGCAACTTCTCTGGTGTGAACCGGATGGCCCTCTACCGCGCCGTTCAAATCGACGATGTGAATGAACCGCGCGCCTTCGGAAAGCCAATGCTGGGCTGCTGCGAAGGGATCTTCGAAGTAAATCGTCTCCTTGTCCATCTCTCCCCGAAAGAGACGAACACACCGGCCGTCTTTGATATCGATCGCGGGAATGATCAGCATGAAATCAATTGGCAGCTACGAAACGACCGAAGTTGGCGAGAATGCGCAATCCTAATTCTTGGCTCTTCTCCGGATGAAACTGACAGGCAAAGAGCCACTCGGTCACGATGCTGGAAACGAACGAACTGCCGTAATCGGTCGTCGTGGCGATAAGTGAGCTATCATCGGGCACGACGTAGAACGAGTGGACAAAATAAACATAATCGCCGCTGAAGATTCCCTCGAGAAACGGTGAATCTTTTTTCTTCTCGATCCGGTTCCAGCCCATGTGCGGAACTTTGAGGTTTTCGTCGGCGCGAAAGCCGACGACTTTTCCGGAAAAAAGATCGAGCCCTTTCTGTTTGCCGAACTCTTCACTTTCGGAAAACAGCAGCTGAAAACCGAGGCAGATGCCAAGAAACGGTTTGTTCTGTCGCACGACCTCGCGCACCGGCTCGATGAGCCCGAACTTGCCGAGGTTTTCCATGCACGCGCTGAATGCTCCGACGCCCGGCAATACCACTCCGCGCGCACCTCGAATCTGGCCAACATCGCGCGTTACCAGGGCGTCGAAGCCGACGCGCTCCAGCCCCTTCTGCACGCTGCGCAGATTGCCAACGGCTTGAAAGTTTTGAACTCTTCGAACAAAGCCTTTAAAGGCTTCCCTTCGTCGACAGCACGCCCTGCACCCGCGGATCGATTTGCGTGGCGAAATCCAGCGCGCGGGCAAAGGCTTTAAAGCATGCCTCAATGATATGGTGCGGATTCTCGCCCCGCGGCACATCGATGTGCAGGTTCATGCCAAGCTGATTGGCGAACGCGGCAAAAAATTCATGCGGCAAGTCCGTGTCGAAATCACCGACGCGACCCGGGCGGATTTTCACGTTGTAGGAGAGATAGGGCCGGCCGCTCAAGTCGACGACCACTTTCGCCAGAGTTTCATCGAGCGGACAACTCGCTTCGCCGAAGCGGCGGATGCCGTGCTTATCGCCCAGGGCGTCCTTGAAGGCTTGCCCCAACGCTAAGCCGACATCTTCCACGGTGTGATGAAAATCGACTTCGAGATCGCCTTTGGCTTTAATGTCGACGTTAAAAAAACCGTGGCGGCTAAAAGCGTCCAGCATATGATTAAAGAAAGGTATGCCGGTCTCGATCGCGGCTTGGCCGCTGCCGTCGATATCCAAGTTGACCGCGATGTCCGTTTCTTTGGTCTTGCGCTTGACCGTCGCCTTGCGTGCCATAAAGACTCCTCATTATCTGAATCGCGCTTCTACCGAGCGCGCGTGATCGTCCAACCCTTCCAGTCGAGCCAAATGCGTGATTTTCGACGCCAACGTTTTTAGCGCGCGCCGCTCGGCGTGAATCATGGTGGTGCGTTTGAGAAAATCATAGGTACCGAGGGGCGAAAAAAAACGCGCGCTGCCGCCCGTCGGCAGCACGTGATTCGGTCCGGCGAGATAATCGCCCAGCGGTGGAGCCGAATACGGTCCGAGAAACATCGCACCAGCGTTATGGATCTCTTTCGCCAATTTTTGCGGCTCTCTGACGATCAATTCGACGTGCTCGGGCGCGATGGCGTTGGCTAATTCGACCATCTCCTTCTTGCTGCGCGCGACGATGATGGCACCGTATTTTTCCAGTGATTTAAGCGTGATCGCTTGGCGTTTGGTGCTGCGCACCCGGTCATCGATCGCCTGTTGAATTTTCTCTGCCGTCGTCATGGATGTCGTCACGCACAAAGCAGCGGCCAATTCGTCATGCTCCGCCTGGGATAACATATCCGCGGCGACATGAACCGGATCTGCCGAATCGTCCGCTAAGAGCAAAATCTCGCTGGGCCCGGCGATGGAATCGATATTCACCTCACCGAACACCATCCGTTTGGCCGTAGCGACGAAAATATTGCCGGGCCCGACGATCTTATCGACCTTGGGGATCGTTCGCGTGCCGAAGGCCAGCGCGGCCACAGCCTGCGCGCCGCCGACACGGAAGACGCGATCGACGCCGGCCACCCGCGCCGCGGCGAGAATGATCGCGCCGTCGTTGCCGATGGGCGAGGTCATGACGATTTCTTTGACCCCCGCCACCTTCGCAGGAATCGCGTTCATCAAGACCGTCGATGGATAGGACGCCTTACCGCACGGCACGTAAACGAGTATCATGCCGAGCGGATCGCGATATTGCCAGCTTTTTTGCAGTTGGCGGCGGTGAAACGCCGTGATCCGTTTCGCCGCAAGGCGTAGCGCAGACAAATCCTTTTGCGTCACGTGAGCGATCGCGCGCTCTATCTCCGCGGGCATTACTTCCAACGTCGCCGCCGTCAAGTGCAGCCCGTCGAACAGCCGGGTATAACGCAACAGCGCCCGATCGCCCTGCTTTTGCACCGCGGTGACGATTTCCGACACCCGTTGCTCAACGTTATCTTCGCGCGTGCCGCGTCGCGCCAGGATCCGCTTAAGCAACGGTCTAAACCCGTCGTCGGTTGTTTTGACTAACCTGATTCTCATGGTCACGCGTTAAGCTTAGATTTTGAGTCCCGTTTTCGAACCGTTGAACTTTTGAACGCTTGAATTATTGAACAAACCTACCCCTTCACCCGGACGATCTGGGCGCCCAACAGTGAAAGTTTCTTTTCGATTCCTTCGTAGCCGCGATCCAAATGATAGACACGCGACACCTCGGTCGTGCCCTTCGCCACCAAGCCGGCCAGTATCAATGCCACACTCGCGCGCAAATCGCTCGCCATCACCGGCGCTCCGGACAGCTCGCGCACCCCGCGCACGATCGCGCGATTGCCTTCCAACTTGATTTGCGCGCCCATGCGGTCCAGTTCCTGGGCGTGCATGAAACGATTTTCAAAGATCGTCTCGGTAATCACGCTAACGCCGTCGGCGACGGCCATGAGCACCATCAGCTGCGCCTGCAGATCCGTGGCAAAACCAGGATACGGCAGCGTGGTCACATCGACGCTCTTGATCGCGCCATTTCGCCGCACGCGAATTCCCGACTCATCGGGGGTCAGAACCACCCCAGCCTCTTTGAGCTTGATCAAGAAGGCTTCGAGATGCTCGGTGCGAGCCCCCTTGACCAGAACATCGCCGCCCGTGAGCGCGGCCGCGATCACGAAGCTACCCGCTTCGATGCGGTCCGGGATGATCCGGTGCGTGATGCCGTGCAATGCGTTCACGCCGTCGATTTGGATGATATCGCTGCCGGCACCATGAATTTTCCCGCCCATGCCATTCAAAGCGTTAGCCAGGTCTTCGATCTCGGGTTCTTTGGCGGCGTTCTCGATGAGGGTCGTGCCATCGGCGAGAGTCGCCGCCATCATGAGATTCTCGGTCGCGCCGACCGATGGCAGATCGAGGTAAATCTTCGCACCGCGTAATTTCGTCGCCTTGGCTTCCACGTAGCCATGGGTTTGCTCGATCGTCGCTCCCAGGGCTTCGAGTCCCTTCAAATGAAGATTGATCGGACGCGCGCCGATCGCGCAGCCGCCGGGAGTTGAAACGCGCGCCTTGCCGAAGCGCGCCACCAACGGTCCTATGACCAGGAACGAAGCGCGCATCGTCTTAACCAGGTCATACGGCGC
>VBKX01000705.1 GCA_005879435.1 Deltaproteobacteria bacterium | reverse complement strand
ACCCAGTGAATATCTTGGGGCTTTACGCCGTATTCGTCACTGAGCATTCCGCGCGCCCAGAGGCCGGCGGTATTGAGCCACCCGAGAATGCCGACCTTCCTGCCTTTGAGTTGAGCCGGCTCTTTCAACGGAGAATTTTCCGGCACGAAAATATAGGAGTGGCGAAACTTGCGATTGGGAAAAACCGGAATCGCCATGAACGGCGCGTCGCGGCTTTTCAGCGCAACGTAATTCGCCAGAGAAAACTCCCCGGTATCGTACTTGCCCGCGAGAAATTCTTCATGGCCGGCGGCGTCCTCTTGGAACGCCACGGCTCTGAGCTCGAAGTTTTTCATTTTAACCCGGCCGTCGCACAAAGGTTTGGCGCGCAGGTGATAGCCCGCGGCGAAAGACAATACCGGTATTTGATGATCAATCATCGTAAACTCCTCGGCATGCAATAGTTGAGACCTCGTTGGTTGCCGCGATTTCTTCTCCCTGACCGGACTAGCTTCATAGCTCACTTCAAGTTGCGCAGCATGGAGAAATCGAACATGTCGCCGACGGTCAAGCGCTTGGAAATCTCGCCGCGGGCGAAAGAGCCATCGAGATATTTTTGAATTTGCTCGTCGCGCAGCACCAGCGGCTCCACGGTCACTCCCATGATGTCGTTGTAGGATTCATTGGCGTTGGCCGCACTCACTTTGAAGTTTTTTTCGATGTAAGAAACGACCGCCGGCTTTTCGCGCTTGATCACGGCGATCACGTCGCGCATCGAGCGAAGTATGTTCCTTGCCTGTTCGGGCTGGCGTTCGAGTTTTTGCCGACTGGCAACCAGACCGAGCCACGGGGCGTCCGCCAGCAGAGATCGACTTCGCCCAAGAATCTTGTACCCCCTCTCCGCCATGATTCCCGTAAAAGGGGGGCTGAGTACCGCGGCGCTGACCGAACCCTGTTGGAGCGCGGTCAGGCTTACCGTTGTGCTGCCGGTTTGAATAAACGTTACTTTCTTGGGGTCGGCGCCGCCGCTTTCAAGTATCAGGGAGCCGTAGCGGTGGCTTTCCGAACCGATGCGGGAAACCGCGACCGTTTTGCCTTCGAGATCTCTCGCGCTCGAAACGCCGGCCGGGCTCACCAAAGAAAATAACGGCGCGCGATAAAGAATCGCCAGCGCTTTCAGCGGAAGACCGTTGGCGATAGCCGCGCCCGCGGGACCCACCGACGGCGTGAAGTCGATTTCTCCAGAAGCTAATCCGGCAAGCTGCAGATCGCTGCGCATCTGAATCAGCTCGAAGTTCAACCCGTGCTTATCAAAAATCTTGGTATCTTTGGCGTAGTAGAACGGTAGAAAGACGACATTTCGCACGGACAAAGCCATGCGCACTCGCTCCTCCGCTAGAGCACGAGCACAGAACAACGAGAAGCTCCAAAGCGTAAGTAGTAACGCAATCGTGAATCTAGATCTCATACGACAGAGCAACCCTCGTTCCTTCAGCTACGCGCTTCGAGCTTTGGCAGGTGCATTAATGATTTTCAGTTCAGTAAATAGATCGCGCATTTCATCGTACGCATCCCGGCTGAGCGGCCTGGACGGCCAGCGCGGATACATCTTCACGTCGAGGCCTCTAAGACGCATCGCCTCGCAGTAAATCGTCCGGCCAAAGGGGCCGGCAAGGCGAAGGAAAATATCGTGGATGCGAATCACGCTCTTTTGCAGCGCCAGCGCTTCTTCCGCTCGGCCGGCATCGATGGCACGGACCAGATCGACGCCGATTTCCGGTGTCACCGCCAGCGGCGGGCTGATCGTCCCGGCGACGCCGACGGACATCGCTGAAATCAAATTACTCGCGAGAGCATAAGGCGCAAACGGCGCTTTGACCAGCTTCATGTAAGCCATCGCTTCGTCCACGCTGCCCATCGCCAGCTTCGCGCCGAAGATATTCGGCACCGCCTCGACCAAGCGCGCCATGAAGGCGGGATGAATATTGTAACCCGAGTAGCGCGGGTTGTTGTAAACGAGAATGGGCATACCGACCGCGCGGTCGACCATCTTGATGTGTTCGATGATCTCGTACTCGGAGCGGTCGGCATAGTAATACGGACCGACGTGGCCAATCGCTTCAGCGCCGATGGCCTTGGCATGTTTGCCGAGATCGATGGCAGTGAACGGATCGACCGCGCCAACGTGCACGATGACGGGCACGCGATGTTTCACTTGCCGGACAATAATCTCGGCAACTTTTTTCCTTTCCTCCGCCGTCATCGCCGGCCCCTGACCGTAAGAACCTAAGATAAAAAAGGCATGCACGCCGCAGGCAACAAACCAGTCGGTGAGCTCGCGCATGAGTTTCTCATCGACACTCCCGTCTTCGAGAAACACCGTAGGGCTCGGCAAAACGATGCCGCGTATCTGCTCGATCATGATGTCCTCCAGCTGAATCCGGGCAACCACCGGGGGTTGCCCCTACACGATTACTTGAATTCCCGCGGAACGGTTGTACATCATTCCATCTCAGCTTCCGCCATCGCCGAGCGCAACATCACGCCGTGCAAATCCACTGAAGTCATGGCGCAATACTCCAGGCCATAAGTCGGCCGCTCATCGGCCGCGCCCGTTTCCAACAATCTTTGCAGCGCCATGCGATTGAAGCTCGCGTGCCCCATCACACCCTCTTCATGCTCGCCAAGATCGGCCTCGACATGGGTCGCGAAGTAAGTCGCTTTGTCGCGGTCAAAACCATAATGCGCCGTCAGCGCCTTGTAACAAGCCGCAGACCAGTAACCGATCTGCTCTTCCGTGGTTACCGCCGCATACCACTCCGCGGCCGTTCCCTCGTAGACAATGCCGCGCATGAAATCGATCTTGCCGCGAAACTCCGACAGCATCGGTGTGGTGAAAACTTCTTCTTCCGTCAGGCCGAAAGCCTGGGCAGTTTGCAGCATGACGAGAAAGTGGCCCGGCGGCTTGGGGTGAATAAACTCATCGGCGATCTTCTCGCCGATCGGCCCCATGAGATC
>VBKX01000166.1 GCA_005879435.1 Deltaproteobacteria bacterium | reverse complement strand
CTCACCCGTGCGCCACTTTACTCAGGACCGAAGTCCCTTTCTCGTTCGACTTGCATGTGTTAGGCACGCCGCCAGCGTTCGTTCTGAGCCAGGATCAAACTCTCCAGTTAAATCTTTCAATCCACCATTAGGTGGAGGATTGACTGTTGAGTGTGATAGCTGTGCTCAAGGCTTTACGGAAACCCTAAACCGTCACTGCTTATAAATGGCAGTTGCTACTATTTAGTTTTCAAAGACCAGAAGGGCCGCTCTTGATGAGCGAAAGGTTGTTATAAGAAAATGATTGACGGAAGTCAATACTACTCCAAAGAAATTCTCAGAAATCTTTCACCGCCTGGGCGATACGATTTTTACCGACTTCGAGAACTCGATGTTGGCGGTCATGAAATTGAAAATTGGGGTCTTTAACAACTTGACCATCCACCTTAATCGCGCCTTGGGCGATCAGTCGCCGCGCCTCACTCGTCGACTTAGCGAACTTAAGAACATCAACAATTAGCCGACAAATCCAGATCGGCTCAGGCGCAGAGAACTGCTGACGAATATCAGTAGGCATAGCTTTTTTCTGATATCGATTTTCGAAATAACTTCGCGCAGTTTCGGCCGCACTCGTTCCATGAAAGCGCGCGACAAGCTCGGTGCCGAGGGTTTTTTTCACTTCCATGGGATGGAGCGAACCGTTTTCGATTTGCGAACGAAGACTTTGAATTTCATTCATGGTTTTATCGCTGAGCAACTCATAATAGCGCCACATCAGCATGTCCGAGATTGACATAATTTTGCCGAACATCTCTTCCGCGGCCTCGGTAATGCCAATGTAGTTACCTAGCGACTTGCTCATCTTATGGACGCCGTCCAATCCCTCAAGCAACGGCATCGTCAAAACCACTTGCGCTTCCTGGCCATATTCACGCTGTAGCTCGCGGCCCATGAGCAAATTGAATCGCTGATCGGTTCCGCCCAGTTCCACATCGGCTTTTAGGACGACCGAATCGTAGCCCTGGATGAGCGGATAGAGAAATTCATGAATACTGATCGGTTGTTGTTTTTGATAGCGCTGTTTGAAATCTTCGCGTTCCAGCATACGCGCCACGGTATACTTGGCAGTCAACCCTATCATCGCCACCGCGTCCATTTTCTCCATCCAGCCGTGGTTAAACTCGATGATTGTTTTCTGGGGATCGAGAATCTTGAAAATCTGTTCTTTGTAGGTTTCCGCGTTCTGCGCCACTTCTTCACGCGTTAACTGTTTCCGCGTCTCGGATTTCCCGCTCGGATCGCCGATCATTCCGGTAAAATCACCGATGAGGAAAATGACTTCATGATCGAGATCCTGAAACTGTTTCATCTTTTGGATCAGCACCGTATGACCCAAATGCAGATCCGGAGCCGTGGGATCGAATCCCGTTTTGACTCGAAGCGGTCGCCCTTTTTTGAGCTTCGCAATGAGTTCTTCTTCGGGAAGGATTTCCACCGCGCCACGTTTGATGACTTCAAGCTGCGTTTGGATGTTGATCATCTTCTAATGACTGGCTTCCCAAGGAACTCGCAGCCGGCGAATCTCCCGCGCTTGCCCGTTCGTTTCATCGACATCGACAACGATGCCTTGAAGCACGACGTTGTCCTGCGCGACTTCGAACTGGCGCGGCAACTGTGTAATAAATCCTCGGATAACCGTTTCTTTCTCCATGCCGATCACGGAATCAAGCGGACCACACATACCCACGTCGGTGATATAAGCCGTGCCCGCCGGTAGTATGCGCTCGTCCGCCGTTTGGACATGGGTGTGGGTGCCGTAAACGATCGATGCCCGGCCATTCAGATACCAGCCCATGGCGTATTTTTCTGAAGTCGCTTCCGCGTGCATGTCGACAATGACCACTCGGGAGTTCACGCCTTGCTGCTTGAGAATTTCATCGACGCAGCGGAATGGATCGTCCACGTGATTTGGCATGAAAACGCGGCCCTGTAGATTGATGATCAGCGCGCGCAGGCCGTTGCGCTGCCAGAGGCACCACCCTTTGCCCGGCGCCCCGGCGGGGAAATTCGCCGGTCGTATGAGACTCGCATGATCATCTAAGAATGGATAGATTTCTTTCTTCTTCCAAATGTGATTGCCCGACGTCAAAACCTGAACGCCGGCAGATAAGAGTTCGTTGGCGCTCTTGATATCAACACCCATACCGCCCGCGGCGTTCTCCGCGTTTGCGATCGCTAGGTCGATCTCTTCCTTCTCGATCAGCGCAGGGACGAGGTCCCGCACGGCGCGCCGTGCGGGACGTCCCATCACGTCGCCTAGAATCATGACTCGCATTTGGATGCACTCACTTACTTGGCGAAGTCCACCGCGCGCATTTCGCGGATCACTGTGACTTTGATCTGCCCCGGATAGGTCATTTCTCCTTCGATTTTACGCGCCACCTCTCGAGCCATGCGCGCCGCGTCGTCATCGGAAACCATGTCATGCTGAACCATGATGCGGATCTCTCGACCCGCTTGAACGGCGTAAGATTTTTCTACACCTTTGAACTCATTCACGATGCGCTCAAGTTCCTCCAGCCGCCGCGTATAGGTCTCCATCATTTCACGGCGTGCTCCCGGCCGCGCACCGGACAGCGCGTCCGCTGCATCGACCAACGGCGCCAAAATCGTTTCCGCCTTTACGTCTTCGTGATGCGCCGCGATGGCGTTCACGATCTTGGGCGATTCTCCATACTTGCGCGCCAACTCCGCGCCGATAATTGCGTGTGAGCCTTCGACCTCATGGTCCACGGCTTTACCGATATCGTGCAATAAAGCGGCGCGCCGCGCCTGTTTTTCGTTCAAACCCAGCTCAGCCGACATGGCGCCGCAAATAAAGGCTGCTTCAATCGAATGCAAGAGCACATTCTGAGCGTAGCTGTAACGATACTTGAGGCGGCCTAGCAGCTTGATAATTTCCGGATGAACGCCGTGCACACCGACGTCGAAAATCGCCTTCTGCCCTGCCTCACGGATCGCCTCCTCGATTTCCTGTTCCGATTTTCGCACCACCTCCTCGATTCGCCCGGGGTGAATTCGCCCGTCCGATACCAGTTTTTCCAGCGATAAGCGCGCAATTTCACGGCGAATCGGATTATGACCGGAAATCACCACGGTTTCCGGCGTATCGTCGACAATCAAATCAATGCCCGTGGCCGCTTCGAGAGCACGGATATTGCGTCCTTCGCGACCGATGATCTTCCCCTTCAACTCATCATTGGGCAGCGGAAACACCGTTACCGAGCGCTCCGCGACAAAATCGCCAGCAAGTCTCTCGATCGCCAAAGCGACGATCTTTTGGCTCCTCCTGACGGCCTCTTCCTTAGCCCCCTCTTCGATGACCCGAATTCGTTTTGCGGATTCGTGCTTCGCCGCGTCAACCATTTGGTCGATGAGACTTCGCTTCGCCTCTTCGCGGGTCAACCCCGCGACCTGCTCGAGCTGTTTTCTCGCCTCGTCCACGTATCGCTCGCATTCCGCGGATTTGTCTTCCAGGCTTTTCTCCCGCCCTTTGAGACTCTGATCGCGCTTCGCGAGCTCGGCTTCGCGTCTATCCAGCAGCTCGACACGTTTGTCGATGCCTTCTTCTTTGCCGATGAGCCGCCGTTCCTGGTTCTGTAGCTCCCGTCGAGTTTCGCGCACCTCCTTTTCCAAATCAACACGTTCCTTTAGCACACTATCCTTGGCGTGGATCTCTTCTTCCAAGATTCGCGCGGCGGTGTTTTTTGCCGCCTCATTTTCCGAGCGCGCCTGCTTGGCACGCACCCACCTAACCCCTAATGAGAGTAAAATCCCGCCTACTATCCCACCCAACCCAACCAACAAATTTGCATCCAATGAGAGCACCCCCTTTCAAATCACAGTAAAACCCTACTACTGCATCCCGCACGACGCGGAAGCGTCGCAATCGATGATTCGTGTCTCCGTGATGACGTAATGAACTCGCTGATCCCATGTCTCCGTCAGCATCTGATCGACAATCTGGAACTCATAAGCCAGGCCGACAAAAATCCCTTGATCCTTCAACGCCGGCAAAATGCGGTCGTACCAGCCACTGCCCCTTCCTAACCGATGACCCCGAAGATCGAAGGCGACTCCCGGCACGAAGACGATCAGATTTAGCAAATTTGCTCCACCCTCCAATGACAACGCATTCATTCCAAGCGGCTCAGGAATTTTAGATCGCTCCGCACGGAGCTCCTTTGGAGAGGAAATTTGAAAAAACCACTGCAAATTTCCGCTATTTGTTCTCGGATAGAAAACCTTCTTGTCGTTTTCCAAGGCATCTGTCAGGATTGCATTTGTATCGGCCTCGTTTTCAATCGGACTGTACAACGCCACCTTCCGAGCGGTTAGATATTGTGGAGACTTGAGCGCTGCCAATTGGATCAACTGACTCCACGAAAGACACCATGCCGGCGAAAGCGATTGGCGCTGGGATATCATCCTTCTGCGAAGCAGGTTTTTAGACTCTTCCAAAGCAGCTCCCTGCATAATTCACTAAGAGCGATTAGAAGAGGCGCGGAGAGAAACTTATTGGGGGAGAAGAATGCGGCTAATCTGACCGGCGATTACGCGAAGTCGGTCCCCGAGGCAATCGTCCCCCGCGTCGAATACGGAGGGGTACTACTCCTGTCATTGCCAACGGTATATCCATTCGAATTCTGGGACTTTCCGTAACGGGTTGCCGTGTTCTTTGCGAATCGAATACCAGAAGAATCCAACGGATCAGATCCATTGCAAACGTTTTTCTCCAAGCCCTCATCATTCCACGCCGCCTCTATTAATCAATAAAGCGTCCTTACCCTTATCTCGGGAAAACGGATCTCCTTCATAAAAAGACCCTATCCATCCTCAGTCAACGTTATTGAAAGTTTTTTGGACAACTGGTCCAATCTATTCAAAATCGCTTCGTGCGTGTCTTTCAAGCGATGATATTCGTCGGCGATATTCAGTGCGGCTAACATGGCCACATTGGTCTTAGCTACAGACTTCGGCGAACGCATTAGTTCTTGCATCTTACCGTCTACATAACCCGCGACTTTGAGCATATAGCCCTCTTCGGCATCGCTAGAGATGGTGAATTTTTGTCCGAGGATCTCGACGTCCAATGCTTTTTTCATCGCTACACCGGGATTTAGTCAGCTAAGTCTAAGCTCGCGAAGTGGACCATTATTTTGTCCAATTTTTCTCTAAGCTCAACCCGCTCCCTCTCATATTGTCTGATCTGACCCTTGAGATGGTGCCACTCACTCTCTTTTTGTTGGAGCTTCTTTTCCATCACTTCTTTTTCTTTTTTAATCTGCTCGTGCTTCTCGAGAAGGCTGTTGATTGTAACTTCCAGCTGTTCAATATTGTGGAAAGGCATCGTGACGTACACCACAAAACTTCATGTTGGAGTTTAGTTTCAACATGGCACCTTGTCAAGCCGTTAGTGCACGCGGCAAAACACCAGTTTATCACGACACAAGCTGCGATCGTTACACCGCGCCGGATCCCGATGATCTGCCCTACATGCGCTAAGTTGGGTTACCGAAAAAGCGTTCATGCCGTGCCAAGTCATTGGCCGGAACCGCTCAATGAATGCAATCTAATGCTCCCTTAACATCGCGCGGACATCGGCCAGCACGGCCTTGGGGTCGGGCGATGGCCCAATATATGCCAAGCGCATCAGCTTCTTTTGATCGACGACCGCGGTGAGCGGCGTATGGTCGATGAGACCTCGGCCCTTGCGCTCGACGCCGACGCCAAAGTTTTGCCAAATTTTTTTCAGCGCGGTTAGATTACCTGTGAGAAACGACCAGTTATCGAATTCGGCGCCGTAACGCTTGGCGTAGGCAGTTAGGACTTTGGGCGAATCGATCTCCGGATCGGTCGTTACGGTCACGAGTTGTACATACTTGCGTTCTTCTTTGGTAAGCCCGCTTTGAACCTGACGCAGAGACGCGGTGATCAACGGGCATACGTCAGGGCAGGTGGTGTAAGCAAAGGCGACAACAACGACTTTGCCTGCCAGGTTTTTGAATTCGAACGGAGTTGAATTCTGATCCGTAAGCGCAAAATCGTTGATTTGAATTCGCGTGACGCGCCGTTGCGCGCGCATTGGTCGCGGTTCGGCTGTTATTCCGAAGGCCGTCGCGCTTACAATCGCAATAGCGAGCAGAATGATAATTGAACGTAAACCACAGCGACGCATCGGCTTATGGTTTTTTTTCTTCGGCCGGTTCGTCATAACCGAGTACCGTGTCCCAGGGAATATTGCAGTGCGCCACGACCAAAGTGTCGAAGCGCTCCCACCAGGCCAGATCCCGCCCTTCGCGGCTCAGAAAACGAACCATCTGCAGCATGTCAGTGACTTCAGCGGGACGCAGCGCGGGATCAAACGCCGGCATTACGCCCCGTCCTTCGGCGATGATCCGCCTGATCTGTGAGTTGCTTTTTCGCTGTACGGTGTCACGAAAGTCGGGAGGTCGCACCGGCAAACTTACTGCGAGTGGGCCATCACCTCGCCCGCTATTTCCATGGCAACTAATGCAACGCTGGAGATAGACCGTATCCATTCGTTCGTTGCGCCCACAGCCCGTCACTAGAACAATAAGCAAAAAGAACAATTGTCCGAATCTGCGCTGCTTCACCGAATTAACAGGTAACACAGGCACAGTGCGCTTCCAACTCTGACACCAGATGTCCTCATATTGACACGAAAATTTAATTCGTGTTACTTATGTTGAGCTATGCATCATCTGTCTCGCTTCGGCGTTTCGCTGGAAAATGATCTGCTTGAGGCCTTCGACAAAAGCATCGAAGGTCTCGGCTACGAGAATCGCTCGGAGGCGATTCGGGATCTGATTCGCGACCACTTGATTCAAAAAAAGGTCGGCAAAGGCGGCGAAGAAGTAGTCGGCGTTATAAGTCTTTTATACGATCATCGAACTCACCACTTGAGTGATGTCCTGGCCGACATGCAGCATCGCGCCAGTGTCGTGGTCAATGCCAGCTTGCATATTCATCTCGACGCGCACAATTGCTTGGAAGTCATCGTGGTTCGAGGTGGAGCGGATAAGGTCCATGAAGTTGCCGGCAAACTGATCGCTACCAAAGGAGTTCAGAACGGCAAACTCGTAACAACCACTCCGGAAATGAAGCAGTAAAAATTTTTGCACTATGGTAACACGAAAATACATTTCATGCTATTTCGCGATTCTGACAACCGTGCGACTACAACTTGTGAATATTCTCATTTTAGTGATGAACGTTGCGATTCAGACCCAGACTGCGCTCGCACAGCAGACTCAATCGAGCACTGCAGAACCAGTCGAGGTTTACGTCTGGGGTCAACAGCCAACCTCCGCCGCCACCGAGCAAACGCGCTGGCAAAAAGACTTGGAGCTTCGTCCGTCGAATACCCCGAGCGACGTCATGCGGCTAACTCCGGGCCTGATCATCGGCCAGCATCATGGCGGCGGCAAAGCGGACCAGATTCTATTCCGTGGATTCGACTCCGATCACGGAACCGACTTCGCCGTTTTTATCGACGGCATTCCGGTCAACATGGTGAGCCATGCCCACGGTCAAGGATATGCGGATCTGCACTGGCTCATCCCCGAAACCATCGAGAGAGTGGAAATTTATAAAGGTCCTTACTTTGTGAATCTCGGCGACTTCGCTACCTCGGGCGCGATGAACATAATTACGAAGACGAGAGGCAAAGACAGCACGCTTACTCTAAGCGGCGGAAGCTACAATACACAGCGATACGTCGGAATTTTTGCGCCGCCCGAAGGGAAAATTCTCAGTCCGTATATAGCGGGCGAGGTTTACATGAACGACGGACCGTTCAAAAACCCTAACGATTACAAGCGAATTCCAATCTGAGTTTTCTCGGAACGTTCTTCAAAACCGGCTGGAACGCTTCCGGCGAGATTCCGGCACGCGCAGTTCGAGGCGGTGAGATCGGTCGGTTCGGCTCCTTCGACCCGAGTGAAGGCGGAAAATCGGAACGGCAAAATTTGAGCTTGATTTACAACTACGCGGATTCCAATCAAGCGTTCAACGCTCAGACCTGGATCTCCTGGTACAAGCTCCAATTGTGGTCGAATTTCAGCTTGTTTTTGAACGACCCCGTCAACGGCGACGGCATCGAACAAAACGACAAGCGCTTTTTAATCGGCAACAACATCAATTACCGGCGCAACTATAATCTTATCGGCTTACCGATGGAGACCTTCGTCGGTTTCCAGAGTCGCTTTGACCACATCCGTGTTGGTCTGTTCAGCCAGACCGACCGCCGCCGGATGACAAAATTGGGCAATATCTCACCCACGCTCAGCAACAACGACATTCAACAAACCAATCTGGCGTTGTTTGCCCAACAGGAAATCAAGCCCACCGATTGGTTACGAACTCAACTCGGCGTTCGCATGGATAGTTTTATCTTCGACGTCAAGCAGAAAGGCGATCCAACAACAATCGTCAATCCGATCGCTGACGACGGCACGGCCACCATCGTCAACCCCAAGCTCAATTTCATCTTCACGCCGTTCAAGGACAACAACGTCGCCAAGGCCACCGATCTTTTTTTGAATTTCGGCGGCGGCTTTCATAGCAACGATGCCCGTGTGTTCGTTCAGGACCAAGACAAGCAAATACCCCGGTTCTGGGGCGGCGAGCTTGGTGCGAAGTCGCGCTTCTTCGACGCTTTAGATGTAACCCTTTCCTACTGGCGTTCTTATCTGGCAAGCGAGCTTGTGTTCGTCGGCGACGAAGGCACCTTCGAGCCCGGCGGCGCGAGCCGGCGGCGCGGCATAGAGAGCGAGTTCCGCTATGACATTTTGCCGTGGCTAGCTTACGATTTGGACCTCTCTTACACCTGGGCAAGATTTATCAACGGCGACCATGTCGCGCTGGCGCCGCGCTTTCTCGCTTTCACCGGTATCACCGCGCGCCACGACTCGGGCATTCAAGCGCGCTTGCAGATGCGTCACATCGGCCGGCGCTACGGCAACGAAGACGGCAGTTTTCTGACGCCGACGTCGACGATTTTCGATCTGTTCCTAAAATACGTTTGGAAGCGCTACGAGTTCTTCGTCCAGTTTCAAAATCTCGCGAACAAGAAATGGCGATCCGCCGAACATGTGTTTGAGTCCAGACTGCAAAGCGAGCCATTGGGAGTTGGGACCCTCGATGCCCACTTCACGCCGGGCGACCCATTTACGGTCAAAGCAGGAGTCACAGTGCACCTATGGTAGAGCCAACGATCAGCCAAGCCTCCGCCAGACGCACGGCAATTTTTTCAATCGTTTGTAGTGCTCACTTCATCAACCATTTTCAATCCGCCATGCTCGGCGTCATCTATCCGCTCATGATGAAAGAATTGGGCATGAGCTATATCGCCATCGCTTCGCTCGCCGCCGTGTACAACACCCTAGGCAGCGTCTTTCAGGCGGCCTACGGATTTGTCGTCCCCTATGTTCGGCGCGGCGTGATCCTCGGCGTCGGCAACTGCTTGCTTGGGCTGTCCGTCGCCGCCACTGGCTTCGCTTCCAACTTTAATCATTTTTTTACGGCGCGCTTGATCGGCGGCATCGGTTCCAGCCCGCAACACCCGGTCGGATCGAGCATGCTCGCAAGTCAATTCGGAGTTGCGCGTGGCCGCACGTTGGCCTTTCACTCGACAGCGGGACAGATCGGCAGCCTGCTGGCGCCGTTGATGGCAGCGGTGATGGTCACCTACGTCGGATGGCGCGGTGTTTTTTGGGTCGTTGGAATTTTAGCAACCCTCATCGGGATGGTCTGCTTCGTTTTTCGCGACACCCTGCACTCGGCTTCGTCCTATAAGGCTTGCTTCAAGGACAAGAATATTCTGCTCGTGTC
Source organism: Deltaproteobacteria bacterium (assembly GCA_005879435.1). Taxonomy (GTDB): domain Bacteria; phylum Desulfobacterota; class Binatia; order UBA9968; family UBA9968; genus DP-20. The sequence continues at coordinate 17,195 of VBKX01000166.1, read as the reverse complement.
GCTGGTCTTTATGGCCGGGGCCGCAGGCCGCGGCCAAGACATCAATGAAGTCTACATCATTCCCCACTTCGTCCATGATTTTGACGTCAGCATCACCTACGGCGCGTTTCTTTTCACGTTTATCCAGGTCGGAAGTCTCATAGGGCCGTTTGTCTGGGGCTGGATCTCGGATCGTTTCAACCGCAAGTTGGTGATTCAAGCGTCATTGTTGATGTCGGCGCTGTGCACCCTCTGGCTCGCCTGGCAACAAAACGTTTCAGCCGGGCTTTTTTTCAACCTAGTGATCTACGGTGCCGCGGTTACGTCGCGCCAGACCCTGACGCAGGCTCTGCTGGCAGATCTCGTCGGCGAGGATCTATTCGACGCGGCATTTAGTCTCTACTATTTTATCGGCTTCGTTTCGATTCCATTTTGGACGGTGATCACCGGCGGCGTCATGACCCACTACGGTTTTGGTCCCGCGTTCACCGTAATCTCGACTTCCTATCTTCTGGCTATGAGCCTCCTGGTGTTGCTGCGCACTCCAGTGAAACAGCCAAGCCCAAGGTAGCAAGATGATGAAACATTTTTCACTCGCTCCCTCTCTCGTGGCGTCGACTCTCATCCATCTTACGGTGCTCGTGCTGGCGTCGACGGTAGTCGGTCAACGGAACCATTTCCGGGAGCAAAACCTAATTCCGATCGCGCTATTGGATCCAGTTCAGGACAACAAAACGATTCGTCCGCTTAGGGAGGAGACGACAAAGACCGAGCTACCGAAACCACCGCCGGCAAAGCGTGCGCGCCAATCGGTCTTCGCTGAGCTGCCTCCGCATCCGGCGGTTAAGAACGAAATTACAAAAACGGATGAAATCCAAACGCCACCGTCAATGCCACTGAATTCAACTCTGGAGAGCGCAACATCCGAAGGTGGCGGTAGCGCATCCGGAGTGGACAAGCGCGGCGGCGATATCGGAGTCACGACCGGCTCCGGGAACGCCGGAGACGGCGCCGGCACAGCCATCGCCGGCCTCGGGCGCGGCGCCGGCGCGCCTGGTTTGCCAGCACGGATACCTCCGATTCGCACCAACCGCGAGGCGAAACCGATTCAAACCGCTCGCGCCTCGTACCCGGCGATCGCTCTGCGCATGGGATTGGAAAGCGATGTGACGCTCAGAATCGAAGTCGATCCTGAGGGCAAAGTCACCAGGGCGGAAATCATCAAGAGCGGCGGCGCGGGATTCGACGAAGAAGCGCTCAAAGCAGTGAAGCAGTCGCGCTTTGAGCCGGCGCAGCGCGACGGTCAGCACATCCCCGCGGAGTTTAGTTACGTTTATCGTTTCAGGTTGCAAAGATGAGTAACCATAAATCGCAGTGTAAGGAAGGAGATTAATCATGGCAAACACATCGGATTCTATTTCCCATCGCCACGATCACCACGATTGGGATTCGGATGAATATGTCTCGAACTGGGCGAAAGGTCAGGATCCCAAAGAAAAAGATCGCCACGCGGCATTTACTTTGCTCGCCGACACCATTCCTTTTAGTAAAGACCGGCCGATTCGAATTCTAGATCTCGGCGCCGGGTACGGTGCGCTGACGCAATTTCTCCTGAACCGGTTTCCCAACGCCACGGCAATCTGTCAGGACGGCTCCAAGGAGATGGCGAAGCTCGGTGCCGAGCGCATGAGAAATCTCACCGGGCGGTTTGAGTACGTTCTTTGCGATTTCGCTCGAGCAGGCTGGAACGAAAAACTCAAAGGATCCTTCGAAGCGGTGGTTTCGTCGATCGCAATTCACAACGTGCGCGAACCGAAAATCATTGAAGCGATCTATCACGATGTTTATCCACTAGTAAAAACGGGCGGCTGCTTCTTGAATTTTGATCGGTCGCGGCCGCCTTGGGAAGATCAGATGATGTGGCTGCGAGCCACCGGTTTTAAACGCGTGAAAATCTTCTGGCAAGGCGAAAGCCGCGCCGTATTTGGCGGTTTCAAAGACACCTGAAAACGATGCGAATGAAATGGATATGGCTCGCGGCTTTGTTCGGGCTTTCTCTGAGCCTGAGCTGCCAGAGAAAAGAGCAAAGCCGCGATCCCGGTGCTGCGCAAAGATTGAAAATCGTCACGAAACGTCGCCGGAGACAAAGCGGGCGTTTCCGGAATCATTCCCGAGGGAGTCAATTCGCATACCTTCGAGCCCGCGCCGTCTGACAGCCGGTTGCTGAGCGGCGCGCAACTGATGATCCTTAACGGGCTCGATCTGGAAACCCCCACGCTAAAACTCGCGCAAGCGAATTTGCCGCAGGGCGCATCCATCTATTCCCTTGGCGAAAAAACGATAACCGAAGCGGAGTACATCTACGATTTCAGCTTTCCCAAGGAGCAGGGGCATCCGAATCCACACCTGTGGTTAAATCCGGCATACGCGATGCGCTACGCGACTCTAGTGCGGGACGAGCTGATTCGCCTCGATCCGAAAAACAAATCCGCGTACGAACAAAATACCGCGCAATTTGTGAAGAAGCTCGAAACGCTGGATCAAGCGACTAAGGACGCGATCCAAACCATTCCCGCCAACAACCGGCGCCTGCTCACCTACCACGACTCCTGGCCGTATTTTGCGCGCCGCTATGGCTTCCAAGTGATCGGCGCGGTGCAACCGTCGGACTTTGCCGATCCCAGCCCCAAGGAAGTGATCCGATTGATCGAACAGATTCGCAAAGAAAAAGTTCCTGCGGTTTTCGGCTCGGAAGTTTTTCCGAGCCCCGTCCTCGAACAGATCGCACGCGAAGGGAAAAGCAGATATATAGACAAGCTCCGCGACGATGAGCTGCCCGGTAAACCCGGCGATACGCAGCATTCGTATATCGGCATGATGATAGAAAATATGACGATAATGTTCGAAGCTCTCGGCGGCTCGGCAGAAGCGCTGAAAAAGGTCGATCCGACGCCGGTCGCCGGCTCCCACGCCGACTATCGGAGAAAAAACTAACCCATGGCAAATCCACACGACCATCGGCCCGGCGATCCGCACAGCCTTCATCCTCCGGGCCTTGAAGAGCAATCCCTTGCTCGCGTCGCTGCCGTTCCGCTCGTCGAGCTCGTCGACGTGAGCAACGGTTACGGAACCACGCCGGCATTGACCCGCGTGTCGTTGAAAATCTGGCCGGGACAATTCATGGCTATCGTCGGACCCAATGGCGGCGGCAAAACCACGTTGCTGCGCACGGTTCTCGGCATGGTTTCGGCGACGTCCGGGAAAGTTCTGCTGCGCGGACAAGAGTTAAAACGTCCGTCGTTGGAACGCATTGGCTACGTGCCGCAATTGGAAACCATCGATTGGAATTTTCCAATCACTGTCGAGGAAGTGATCGGCATGGGCTTCTTCGCCAAAAGCCGTTGGTTCGGCGGCATTGGCGAAAACGAAAAACGCAAGCTACGAGAAATTATGGAACGATTGAATCTCGCCGGCTTGGGCCATCGCCACATTCGGGAACTCTCCGGCGGCCAACAGCAAGCGGCGTTCATCGGACGAGCTCTGTTGGGCGATCCCGAATTGATCTTGCTCGACGAGCCCGCATCGGGACTCGATATCCGATCGCGTGACGACGTAATTCACTTTTTGCACGAAATTAATCATCAAGGAGTTGCCATCGTCCTGACGGCGCATGATTTAAACTGGGTGGCCGCCCATCTGCCCTGGGCTGTGTGCTTGAATCGCCGGCTGATTGCCGAAGGCCCGCCGAACGAAGTGTTCACTGCCAAGGTTTTACAAGATGTCTACAGCGGCGAGATGGTGGTCTTGCACCAAGATGGCATGGTCATGATCGGCGAACGTCCCCACGCGCCGCATAATTAATTTCGCTCAATGGTTCCAATCGTTTCACTCGTTCCAGCCGTTCCAATCGTTCATTGCACTCTGATGGATCCTCACCTTTGGAACATTTGGAACCATTGGAACGACTGGAACGCATTCCACATGTGATGTCCTTTCTAACCCCCTTTGAATACGAATTTTTCCGCAACGGCTTCATCGCGGCGGTGGTCATCGGCGCGCTCTGTGGTTTTATCGGCGTCTACGTCGTGCTGCGCCGCATGAGCTACATCGGCCACGGCCTGTCCCACGCCATTTTTGGCGGCGCGGTGCTGAGCTATGTTTTGAACATCAATTTTTTTATCGGCGGGGGCCTGTGGGCATTACTCGCCGGCGTCTTAATTCACGGCATCAGCCACCGCCGCTGGGTCGGCGCTGACGCGGCTATCGGTGTTGTGACAACCTCTAGTTTTGCTCTCGGCGTGGCGATCATTTCGACCCATCGAAGTTTCACACGCAATATCGAAGCCGCACTCTTCGGCAATATTCTCGGTATTACACACACCGACGTTTGGATCGTTGTCCTAGTCTCTCTCCTTGTATCCTGCGCGCTCTTCGTGATTCGTCGGCCATTACTCTTCTCGACATTCGATCCCGAGGTCGCATCGACTTACGGCGTTTCCACCGGCAAAATCGACCTCCTTTTCATTATGCTCTTGGCCGTTACCGTCCTCGTTTCGACACAAATCCTCGGCGTGACGTTGGTTGCCGCCGCCATGGTGATCCCGCCCGTGATCGCGCGCTACTTGACGCAGCGTTTTCAAACTCTGCTGATCGTCTCGCCTCTGCTCGGCGCGTTTTGCGGCGCCGCGGGAATGTTATTGAGCTTCGTTTTCGACATCTCTTCCGCCGCAACGATCGTGCTGACATCAGCGGCGTTGTTCCTTCTATTGGAATCAGCCTTGATTGTGCGCGGCAAAAAGCCGGCGGCGAGCCACGAGCACTGACTGTTTAATCGCGCTTACGCCGTCACTTTTTGCTGCCACCGTGCATAAAGTGCTTGATCGTTTTCCAAAGGGTGTATAGAATCGTCCCAGTCGGCTCGTCGATGAAACACACGCCTCATCGTCCTCTGTCATTGCTCCAACGCTGCGCGTCCGCATTCTGGGCTGCCTCTTTTCTGTTATTTTTACTCTGTTCCGCGCCGCATCAGGTCCACCACGTTTTCGATCAGTCGCCCAAGGCGCATCACGAAGAAACGGATCATGAGCATTCGAACGGCAGACACGACAACCGTACGTCATCCGACTCGAATTGTGTTTTTCAGGTCTCGGCCAGCCGATGCTATCTCGGCTTGGCCTGGCAAATTATCCCGGCTTCACTGCCGATTATTGTCCAGACTTTCACTTTCTTCCACGCCGCCGACAAGGGGTTCAATTTTCTTCCGGCCGCGTTCCAGATTCGCGCTCCTCCTTCAGCCTGACTGCCACATCGCGGGCTATTTCTAACACGCGCGTCATCACCGGGTCCTCTACCGGCAATGAACGCGCGAGGTATTTTTCTATGGAGGAGTTTATGAAGCGCTGTTTCATCGTCATGCTCGGCGCGCTCTTCGGCGCGACTTTTTTCGCGGCGGCAGCGCACGCTCATGGCGTTATTGGCAAGCGGTTTATTCCGTCTACGCTCACCCTTGAAGATCCGTTTCCGTCCGACGAGATGGATCTCTTGAGCTTTCAAAGAAGCAGCAAAAATAAACAAGGCAGGGAAACCAGCGTCGGGTTCGAGTTCTCGAAGCGCCTTACTCCTGATTTCGCGTTGGGCGTCGGATGGGAATATTTGTTTGTCGAGCCCCGCGAAGCCGATGCGCGCCGGACATCCGGCGCCGCCAACCCGGAATTTTCCGCAAAGTACGCACTTTTTCGCAGTGTCGAACACGAAGGCATATTCAGCCTCGGTCTGGGAGTCGAAGCTGGCAGCGTCGGTTCCAAACGGGTCGCCGAAAGGGTCACAACCATCTCTCCGGCATTCTTCTTCGGCAAAGGCTTGGGCGACTTACCGGATTCGCTAGACTTCCTGAAGCCATTCTCAATTACCGGCTCCTTCGCCGTCAATAATCCGGCCAACCGATTTACCGGCAGCGGCGATGAGAAGGAGCGCAATACAACGACTCTCAGCTATGGAGCGGCGCTGATCTATAGCATCCCTTACCTGCAGTCGGCGATAAAAGACGTCGGCTTGAGTGCGCCCTTTGACAGAATGTTCCCGGTCGTCGAGTTCAATTTCGAATCGCCTATTTCCGGACCGGAAAAACGTCACACGTCAGCGTTTGCCAACCCCGGTGTGATCTGGGCGGGGAAATACGTCCAGCTCGGTTTGGAAGCGCAGGTGCCGATAAATAATTTTTCCGGGAAAAATGTCGGTGTTACAGGACTGATTCATGTCTTCATCGACGACATCTGGCCGAACATTTTCACATGGACGCCGTGGGGAGTGATCGGGCCAACTTCAAAGTGAACCCTTTGATAGTGTTTCGTTCAGTCGTATTGCTGGCATCTCTTGTCGCGATTGTGGCTCTTCCCGCGAGCAGCGAAGAACACGCCTTTCCGGTGCACTCAGAACCGCGGGTGGGCTGGACGGTTGCAAGCTCTCCGCCCAAAGTGACGATTTGGTTCGACGGCGAATTGGAGCCGGCTTTCAGCACCATCACGGTTTACAACTTGGCCAAACAACAAGTCGATAAAGGCAATAGTCGTGTCACCGGGTCGGACGGAACCGTCCTTGAAGTCGATCTGCCGAATTTAGCCGCCGGCCGTTACCGAGTTTTTTGGAAAGCCCTGTCGAAAGACACCCATATCACCGAAGGGGACTTCACATTTACAATCACCGGCAGATCTAGTGAAAGGTGATCTTTAACGGCGTGTCCTCGGAACAAGTTTACGGAGACACCAATGACAAGTTTAAAATTGAAAATATTCTTGCTAATCAGCGCGGCGCTAATCTTGCCGCGCTCAGTCCATGGCCACGACGGCTGGATCCAGGTCAACCCGATCGTCGAAAAGGGCCAGCCTGTGTCTATTGCGCTCATGCACGGCAACCACTCCAACGAACATGGAAGTTTTCGTCTCGCCGGCAAATGGGACGCACAGTACACTAAATTGTTCGTTATCGATCCGTCCGGGAAAATAAACGATCTCACCAACACGATTGTCGACCTCGGCGAAGATCCCGACAAGACCGGACCCAAGGGTCCGAAAGGTTTTCATCTGGCGCAGTTCACGCCAAAAACAGAAGGCGTTTATATCGTTCTGGCTCGACAGGAGCGAAACCTGCAACAAGGCGACGGGCCCAAACTGCGCACGATGAGAAATGCCAGATCGGCATTCGTTGCACTGGGCAATCCGAAGGTCGCGGAGGCACAAAAGACGAACGGCTTCGAGAGAACCTTTGCACTGAATAATCTTTTGGAGATCATCCCGGTGAGCAATCCTTTCGGCACTGCCGAGAAAAGTACTCTGATCCTCCAGGTGTTATTAAACGGCAAGCCGGCAGCAAACCGGTCGGTAACCGTCATTGGCCAAATGGCCAGTGCGGCTTCCGCGCAAGATCTGAAAACCGATAGCCAGGGGCGCGTCCACGTCACGGTTGGTGCACCGGACACCTATCTTGCCCGGGTCAAGTTTGACGAAGATGTTCGTCAATCGTCGGAGCGAACCGACAAGCATTCTTACGAGGCAACGTATGTCTTTCAAGTTTTTAATCGCAGCTAACCTAGTTCTCGCCGCACTGTTTTGTGTCCGGATTCAGCCGGCTTTCGCACACACGCTTACCCAATCATCGTGTCTCCGGCAGACGGCGCCGCGCTCAAAGAATCGCCACGCGAAGTCCGTATGCAATTCACCGAGGGCGTCGAGCTCGCGTTCAGCCGGATCACGGTCAAGGGAGCCAAAGGCGAAGTGGTAAGCCAAGATAAATTGCGTCAATTGGCCGATGACACCGTCGCGATCGATCTGAAGCCTTTAACTGCCTCACATTCAGCCCGGGTGGTAAATAGTCATTTCCATGCTCGCGCTCGAAGCTATCGTTTCCGCGTTGAGCTTTATCTCGCTCGCGCTGTTTCTTGGACAGATCGTCACCGCCGGTTTTTTATTGCCGGGCGGCGACCCGCGGACGTTTCGCGCGAGTCTCGTGCATGGGGGTTTAATCTCGTTGAGCGCATTTCTTGGCATCGCGCTCATCGCTCTATTCTTACAAGGCGCAAAAATTCAGCGCGCGATCCCGTCGCTCGAGTTGCTTTGGCGCTATCTTACGATGACGCAAAGCGGTCATGTCTGGCTTGGACGCGAAGCCTATGGCGCAGCGTTGACTCTAATTGTTTGGGCTTTTGTGAAAAGGGCGAACGGCCTCAAAGCCGTTCAAACACTCGCGTTATTAGCATTGCCGCTGGTGGCAAGCCGCAGTTTGATGAGTCATGCCGCGGCCGTGCGCGAAGGCGCCGCCATTGCGATCGCCGCCGACGCGCTCCATTCAATCGCGACGGCGCTTTGGGCCGGCGGCCTGATAGCTCTGTGCCGAATAATCGCTTCTCTCGTCTCGCTCTTGTCAGCGTCGCACTGATTATCGCCACGGGTGCCTATCAAAGCTGGATCCACGTCGGCGGTTTTGAAACACTGGTAAATACCGACTATGGGAAAACTCTGATACTCAAACTAGTATTCTTCGTTCTTATGCTCGGATTAGGCGCGCTGAATTTATTCTCAACAAAACCCCTGCTGAAACGCCTCGCGCGCGCCGGCGACAACCAGCCGTCGGCGAACAAGAAATCATTGCGGCGAATCGCCGTCGAAAGTATCATGGGTTTACTGATTTTCAGCGCCACCGGCCTGCTGACCGTGCTTCCACCAGGACTTCATGCCCTGCACCAAGCCGCCGCGATGAATCGGTTTGCGAATTCAACGACCGCCACCGGCAGTGTTCGACCGCCAAAGCGCGCCGAAGGCGCTCGGGTTAAAATCTTGTCTCCATCTGCCCAACAAATATTCACTGGCGATAAAGTGCCGTTGAAATTCGCTTTAACCAAAGGCAAGCGCGGCGCGCACGTGCACGCGTACGTCGACGGCGAACTGATGGGTATGTTTGAAAGCAAACAGGGAACCTTGAATGGCATTGCGCCCGGTCGACATACCTTGGAGCTCCGCGTCGTCGCCGCTGATCATCAAACGGAATTGGATGCTAAGGATCGCGTTGAATTCATCGTCAAATGAGTCGAGGAGAACAATATGAGAATTTTGAATTTGTCCGCTGCTCTATTGATTGGATTCTTGTCCGTGGGTTTCGTCACAGTCGCTCAAGAAAACCACGACCACATGAAGGGCATGGCAGCACCAACCAAGCAGACTGAAAAGATGCCCGCGAAATCGGCTCTCAAGCCCGCTCAAGGCGCCAGTGTCAAAATTGTTTCTCCAAAAGCGGGCCAAGTCATTAAGGGAGAATCCGTGCCGCTCGAATTCAAACTCACCAAGGGCAAGATCGGCGAACATGTCCACGCCTACATCGACGGCGAGATGGCCGGTATGTTCAAAGGTGCGAAAGGAACTCTGAACGGCATCAAGCCGGGGCAACACACCCTCGAGCTCAGAGTCACGACCGGCGATCACAACACGGAGCTCGACGCGGCGGACAAAGTGACTTTCACGACTAAGTGAACCGGTCGAATAAGCAGGAGATTATCGCCGCGCCGTTAGGGACCCGATCGATTATCGGTTAGACGTTTTGTTTGCGGAGCAGTTTTCATTGCGTCGGGAATCAGGCAAATATGTTTTTGAATCCTTGGAGTATGCATGCGAATGATTTCTAGCGATAGAGCAAAAATGGCCTGGCTCACCGTGCCGATCATTTTCGTCAGTTTACTGGCGGCGAACCGCATGACTTGGCCAACCGAGCCATCCCTTTCAGACCAAGATCCGGCGCGCGTCCTTCAGGCTTACGTGCGCGCCACGTACGCTCGCGATTTTGTCGCCGCCTATCGCTTCATCTCCGCCGAAGACCGCAAAGTGCGCGATTTGAACCGTTACGTTCAGCAGCGCGGTTCGTACGGCGGCTTCATACTCGAGGCGGCGAGAAAGCTCAGCGAATATGTCGAAATTCAAACCCTAAAGACACAGGGATCGCCGAATCGCGTTCACATGTCGATCAAATACCGCGTTCCCGACCCACAAAAACTCGCGCCACTGCTATTCAATTGGGATCCGTACCGTTTGAATGCCTTGCCGCCGGCCGAGCAAAAACGACTCATCGATTCGCTTGACCAAAGGGGCCGCGAAGGCTCGTTCGCAATGAGCCAAGGTGAAGAAACATTCGAGCTGGTCAAGGAATCGAACGACTGGCGTATTTTTTTGAACTGGGCCGCTGGTGTGAAGATCCCGCTCCGGCTCGACCTATCTAAGTCAACAGACCTGGACATTGCGCTTTCGAAGAATGAATTTGTCTTACAGCCCGGCGAGGTGTTCGAGATTGTTTTGAAAATCAAGAACCACGCTAAGCAGCCGGTCACCGTGCGCATTGGGCATCTAGTCGAACCGAGCCTGATCGCCGATTTTCTCGATTTCGTTCAATGTGGTTTCCTCTTGCCGGTCACGGTTCAACCCGAAAAGGAACAGGAATTTTCCGGCACCTACATGTTAAGAGGCAGCCTCCCCGAAGGCATTCGTCAATTGAATTTGACCTACGATTTCCGCCAGCTTCAGTGATGCGTTGACGCGGGATGAACTCCCCTATCTAGCAGACCCATCTTATTTGTGATTAATTGTCCTCAAAGAAAACCGAAATCGTTCGCCTAATCCATCGTGAGGCGGGAACAGATGAAAAACTTTAGCCGAGCTTTTGTCCTGCAGTTTTGGGCCATCGTCAGCCTATGTCAATTGGGCAGCTTCAATCTCGTCCAACCCCTTTCGGTCGGCGTTGCCAACGCTCAAGATTCATCCTTTGAATCGAAAAAGATCGTGCCATTCGTTCCCTCACCACAAGTGGTGGTGGATAAGATGGTCGAGCTTGTAGGGGTGAAAAAAGGCGATGTCGTGTTCGACATGGGATCGGGCGACGGCCGGATCGTCATCGCGGCGGCAAAAAGAGGCGCCAAGGCTATCGGCTTTGAAATCGACGGCGATCTGGTGAAGGAATCGCGCGAGAATATTCGCAACGCGGGGGTTCAGGATTTGGCCGAGATTCGCCAGCAGGATATTCTGACCGTCGACTTTTCGCCTGCGTCGGTCGTAACCATGTATTTGCTACCCGACGTCAACTTAAAGTTGAAACCCAATCTTTTGAGTCAGCTCAAACCGGGCTCGCGCATCGTCTCCCATGCCTTCGATATGGGCGACTGGAAACCGGAGAGAGTCGAGCGCGTCGAGGGACGTACGATTTATCTTTGGACCATTCCCGCAAAGGGACGCTAATCCGAGCGGGGGTCTTCGATCAATATTCTGCCTTAACCGCTCGAATGCCCCGTTCCGTTAAAAATTTTCTTCTGTTCGTTTTTACCGCCGTCACGCTAGGACGTCCTGAGGAACCGACCCAGGCTTTGTCGAAATATCTCAAATTGCTCTATGCGCGCGATTTTCGCCACGCGTATCGTTTCATCGCCAGCGAAGATCAGCGGTTGAAACCGCAAAAGGATTACGTCCGCGAGCATGGTCCGTTTAGCGGTTTCGCGTTGGAAGCCGCGCGCAAGCTTGCCAGTCTGATCGAGCTCAAAGCTGTATCGGAACAACCGGACGGGAAAGCGAATCGCATCCGAGTCGCCATGAAACTCCCTGATGCCAACGGAGTTTCGAATTTATTGCTCGACTGGGATGAGAAACGGTTGAACGCCCTGCCGGCACCGGCGCAAAAGAAGATTCTTACGACCATCGACAACCTGATTCGTCAACGGAAATTGCCGATGATCGAGGGCGAGGAAGAATTCGTTTTGGTGAAAGAAGACGCGCTTTGGAAAATTAAACTCGACTGGGCCGCCGGCGTCAAGGTCAAGTTTGCCACGGTTCTGCCGCACAACGGCGAGATCGTGGCGGAGCCCATCACCAAGGAAACGGTCGCACGCTCTGATGACTTGTTTACGATCGGATTCAAAGTAAAAAATCGCGCGTCCCGCGAAGTTATCACTCGCATCGCGCACCGGGTCGAGCCAAAGGAGCTCGCGCAATATTTGGATCTCGTCGAATGCGCCCTTTTACTTCCTGTGCGGCTTCGTCCAGGTGAAGAGCAGATCTATAACAGCACCTATGTCGTTCGCGGCGATTTGCCCGACGGCATCAAAAGTCTCGACGTCACGTATGAGTTCAAAATCGAAAATTAGCCGGGCGATTGTTTTTGCCCTAGTCACCACGAGCCTTTGCTCGTCAATCGCTTGGTCTCATATCCCCATCCCACCCAAAGCACCGAGCGAAATAGGCCGCCGAGTAGTGAAAACGGCCGTTCCGAACTTCAATTTGACCGATCAAGACGGCAAACCGTTTCGCTTCGCCGCGGCACGAGGAAAATTAATTCTGATTACCTTCATATTCACGACCTGTCCTGACGTGTGCCCGCTGTTGACGGCCAACTTCGCGGCAATTCAGCGGACGTTGGAGGAAAAAAAGGTTAAAGACTATCTGTTGCTGAGCATTACCACCGATCCCGAACAAGACACAGGGCCGATTTTGAAGGACTACGCCGGCCGATTCAAAGCCGACTTGAAAAATTGGTCGTTTCTTACCGGCACCCGGCCGGAGTTGGCCAAAGTATGGAAAGACTTCGGCATTCACGTCGTCAAAAACGAGTCCGGACAAGTCCAGCACACGACGTTTACGACTTTGGTGGATCGCCAAGGCAATCGTCGGGTCGACTACTACGGCGACAAATGGCAGGACAAGGAAGTTCTCAAAGACATCGAGTGGCTGCGCGCGCGCAAACCCTAACGTTACTCTCGAAGCGTCGAAGACTCAGAATTTTTCAGCTCATGCGGAGTCTGTCGAGATATTCCTGGTGGTTTTTCCACGTTCTGCCCTTTATCGCTTCATGCTTTTTCGTCAATCCGGCGTTAGCCGCCGAGAGCAAATATGGTGTGCTCGAAATCCAAATCAAGGATCATCGTGAAGCGATCGGCGATTTTGCCAAGTTCGATATCGTCCTCGACAAACTATTGATCAGTCCCAAGGCGGGTCTCATGTTCTGGCAAACGGGCTGGAAAGAATTACAACCGTCGGTCGCCGCCGTCGATCTGACCCAATACATCGGCAAAAAAACCGCACGGGTATTTCGCGGAGAAATTAATCCGGGATCATTCGACGCGCTTCATCTTAAGATCAAAAGCATCGACGCTCTGCTTAAAAAAACCCGCCGGTCCGCGCCGGTTAAAAATACCATCGGCGCGGTGAAACTCTCATTTCAAGTGCCCGCCAAAGGTGAGACAGTTGTCGTGCTCGATCTCGTCGTCACCGACTTCTCCGACCACCCGCCGCGCGGCTATGAGTTGAGCATCCGAGGCTATGAGCTATATTCCAATGGCACCCTCATTCAAAAAGTGCCACCGGGATAACTATAGGGCGTGCGTCGTATATGTCTGAACCCAACCACTAACTTAGCCGGTTGAGTAGATTCGAGCATCTGATCGGTTAATGCAATCGACACATTGTTCAAGCCCGGCGCCATCTCTACACAAACGATGAATTTCTCGTTAGAATCTTTGCTGCTTAGTTGACTTCTAACATGGATCATTCGAAAACTCGATTTATCCTGCTTGGCCTTGCCGTCGTCGGCTTGGGCATCGCTCTTGGCACCGCGCTTTGGCTTCGCCTAGGGCCTCACCCTCGTTTCGGATCAGATCAGAGTAGTTCTGCAAACGGTATGAACGAATATGGCACCGTGCCGGAATTCACCCTGACCGAACGGGATGGCAGAGTGATTGGTTTGCAGCAATTGCGTGGAAAAATTTGGCTCGCCGATTTCATCTATACGAGCTGCACCGACACTTGCCCGTTGCAAACAGCAATGATGGCCAAGTTGCAAGAGGAATTCGCCGCCAATCCGAACATTCAGCTGGTATCGTTTACTGTCGATCCCGAGCGCGACACACCTCGGGCATTGACGCTTTACGCGGACAGGTACCGGGCCGACACCAAGCGCTGGTATTTTTTGACGGGCGAGCGCGACCGAATCTTTCGTTTGATCTTGGATGGTTTCCATTTAGCCGTTGCGGCAATGCCCAACAATAGCGACCCGAGCGGCCTGATCCCGCACAGCCCGCGTTTTGTCTTGGTGGACAAAGAAGCGCGTATCCGTGGGTATTACGACAGCCGTGAACCGGAAGCGGTGCTCCGGCTCAAAAACGACATCGATAGTTTAACGAAGGGGTAGCAGCGATGGCCAACGATAGGAGTAAAAAAGGCAAACAACCGACGACGGCGAATGTGATCAAGCGCGACGGACCCAACTGGCCGCTATTCGGTCTCGCGCTACTCGGCATGGCACTCTCCGGCTATCTCACTTTTACGGCGTGGCAAGGTAGCCGCGTCGCGTTCTGCACTGAAGGCGCCGGTTGCGATGTCGTGCTCAATAGCCAGTGGTCGACGCTGTTCGGGATACCAACTTCGTTCTGGGGTTTTCTGACCTACGCGCTGCTCGCAGCGGTGGCCTGGAATAAGAATGCCGCGGATCAATGGCGTTGGGCGTGGGTGATTTCGTTTTTCGGCTTGCTATACAGCTTTTACTTGACGTCGATCTCGTTTTTTGAATTGAAGGCCGCCTGCCCTTACTGCCTGACCTCGCTCGGATTGATGGCAGCCATCTTCGTCGTTACGACGTTCCAACGGCCGAAGAATATGCCGAAATTCTCCTGGGGTCCATGGTTGGCGAAAACTGTGGGTGTCGCGGCCGTCATGATTGTCGCGCTACATACGTACTACGCCGGTTACTGGGGTGGTGCAGCGGGTCCCGAAGATCCGTGGGTCCGCGGTCTTGCCGAACATCTCTCGAAGACCGATGCCAAATTTTACGGCGCCTCTTGGTGCCCGCATTGCGCCGAGCAAAAGCACTTGTTCGGTAGCTCGGTCAAGCGCGTCCCCTATGTGGAATGCAGCCCGGGAGGCCCGCAAGCTCCGTCGGCGCCGGTCTGTAACGAAAAAAACATTACAAACTATCCGACGTGGATCATTAACGGACAGCGCTACACCGGCGTCCAACCTTTAGATGCGCTCGCGCAATTGAGTCGTTTTAAGGATCAAGGGAGCAAGCCATGAATTCGCGTGAATCAATCTTCAGAGTAGTGATTTTTTTGGCGATCGTCACGCCAACCGCTCAAATTGCGCCTCGATCGGCACAAGCCGATCCTTCGAAATATCCCGAGTTCGCCCAGCAAACACTGCCTGACAATATTACCCCTGTCTTCATCCACATCGAGGAGCTGGTCGCGGAGTTAAAAGCCGGCGTCAAGCCACTGATCATCGACGTGCGCAGCGAAGAAGAGTTTCGCGAAGCGCATATTCTGGGCGCCGTCTCCGCACCGCTGGGCGAGTTCAAGGATTATCTCAAGAGCATTCCACGCGACCGACCGGTCGTGCTCTATTGAGCATGCCCCCATCACCTGGCCAGTTTGGCCTATGGCATTCTCTACGAAAACGGTTACCGCAACATGAAGGTGCTCGACGAAGGTATCGTCGGCTGGTACGAAAAGCGCTATCCCATGGAAGGAACCAAGGCGCCCGGATCGTGAACCATGGCTGGCAAATCTGCCGTGATCCTGCTTAGCGGCGGCATCGATTCGGCCACCGCAGCCGCAATCGCAAAACAGCAAGGCCTGGAGCTAAACGCCCTCAGCTTTTGCTACGGCCAACGCCACGAACGCGAGCTGGAATCGGCCCGCAAAGTCGCGTCGTTCTTACAGGTTCAATCGCATAGAATAATTGAGTTCGATCTTCGGGCGATCGGTGGGTCTGCGCTCACCGATCGGATCGAAGTTCCCAAAGGTCGCAGCGAAACGGAAATCGGACAAGGCATTCCGGTCACCTATGTGCCGGCACGTAATACGATTTTTCTCTCCTTTGGCTTGGCGCTAGCCGAGCGGATCGGCTCGCAGGATATTTTTTTCGGCGCCAATCAACTCGACTACAGCGGCTATCCCGACTGCCGTGAGGAATATATCCGCGCTTTTGAACAGATGGCGAATCTCGCCACTAAGGCGGGGGTCGAAGGCAAAAGCCGAGTGAAAATTCACGCACCCTTGCTCAGAATGACCAAAGCGGAGATCATTAGCACGGGGCTTAAGCTCGGGCTCGACTATGGATTAACCTGGAGCTGCTACGATCCGCTGCACGATGACCGCGCATGCGGCCGATGCGACAGCTGCCAACTCAGGCTAAAAGGATTTGAAGTCGCCGGCGCCGTCGATCCGATACGCTATGCTGATCACTAGCTGTTCAGGCAACTTCGTTGCGCGATTCATTGTAATTGTGCTTCCGCCGAGGTCGGCAGGCACAAAACCAGAGGTTGTTACCTAAGGGTTTACGCGAGCGAAACGCTAGAACCGAGAAAATCCACCGCTATGTTGTCGTATCCGTTCACGCCCGAATTTCTCACTCAGTTAGAAACGCTTAGGTTACGCACGAGAAAGGAATTTCTCGGCAGTCAAACCGGCAGCTACTCCTCGCCGCGGCGCGGCACGAGCTTGGAATTTGCCGACTATCGGCGCTACACGCCGGGCGACGATCTGCGCTATCTCGACTGGGGCATCTACGCGCGCACCGATCGGCTTTATATTAAAGTCTTCCGCGAGGAAGTCGATTTGTTCGCTTACGTCTTCATCGACGCCAGCGCCTCGATGGCGTTTCCCTCGCGCGAAGAAAAATATTTGTCCGCCACCCACGTAGCGCTGGCGCTCGCCTATGTCGTTTTGGCAAATCACGATCACGTCAAGTTTCATTTATTGCAAGATCAGAGCCGTGCGACGGCCTCGCCGTTTTATCGCGGCCGGCGCCGCATGACCGACTGCATCGACTTCGCGACGTCGGCACGGCCCGCCGGACCGCTGGAGTTGGCGTCCTCTCTCGGGAACCACCTCAAACGCTTACGCCGACCCGGCAAAGCCATTCTGATTTCGGATTTCCTGATGCCCGCCGCCGCCTATCAACAGGGATTGAATTTGCTGCGTGCTTTCAACCTCGACATCGTCGCGATCCAGATTTTGTCGCGCGCGGAAGTCGACCCGCGATTTCCCAACGGCAGCTTAGCCCTGGTCGACAGCGAAACCCAAGGAGAGCTCCGCTATCAGTGGAGCAGCAACTCGCGGCGCGACTATCAGACGAAACTGGCGCACCACAATTTGGAAATCCGTAGTTTCTGCCACCAAAGCGATATTCATTACTCGCTCTATG
>VBKX01000703.1 GCA_005879435.1 Deltaproteobacteria bacterium | reverse complement strand
CGTCATCGATGCGGATGCGTTCGGTGAATGAAACCAAATGCGGTGAAGTATAAAGTCCGGTGCGATGGCCCGCCAGTGACAAGATGCGGTGCAGCATCGCCGCGGTCGAACCCTTGCCATTGGTGCCGGCAATGTGAAAGGAGCGGAATTTATTTTCCGGATGGTCGAACAAGCCGAGCGCGCGATTCATTCGATCCAGTCGCAGATCGATCATTCCGCCGCGCAAGTTGTAAATTTTTAGGAGAGTGTCGGAATAATTATCCATGCGGCGCCTGCGCCCATCCTAACAGTGAGTCGATCGCGGACGAGTTATTCGGTGGGCTGGCGTTTCAACGCGCTGCTGATCTCACGGCTTGCTTTAACGCCCTTTTAAGCCGGGCGACAAAAGCTCCCGCCTGCTTGGCCTTGTTACTGCTGCCCTTGGTTTTTTCAATTTTTTCCACTAACGCGCTGCCGACGACTGCGGCATCTGCGAAGCCGCCGATCCACGCGGCCTGTTCGGGTGTCGAGATACCGAAGCCCACACCCACGGGGAGAGAAGTCGCCTGACGCACACGGGCCACTTGGCCACGCAGTTTATCGTCGAAGGAGCGCCGTGCGCCGGTTACGCCGGTCACCGAAACATAGTAAACAAAACCTCGGCTTGCGCGCCCGACTAATTCGACGCGTTCCGCGCCGCTGGTCGGCGCGAGCAGAAAAATCAAGTCCAATCCAGCAGCATCGGTCCAGCGTTTCAGCTCGCCGCTTTCTTCCGGCGGAAGGTCGACGCACAGCACACCGTCCGCACCCGAGGCCGCGGCTTGGCGGGCAAATTTCTCCAAACCGAAGCGAAAAAGCGGATTGAAGTAACCGAACAAAACTACGGACACTTGTGAAGACTTGCGAAATTTACGCAGTAATAGAAAGATGGCGGGTAATGAGACCGGCCGCTTGAGCGCGCGCTCGGACGAGCGTTGAATCGTTGGTCCGTCGGCTGTTGGATCCGAGAAGGGAATGCCGAGTTCGATACAATCGGCGCCACCCTGGTCAAGAGCTTGCATGATTTTAAGAGTCGTCTCGAGATCGGGATCCCCCGCGGTAATGAATGGAATCAGCGCCGCTTCGCCGCGTTTTTTCAACTCAGCGAAGGTTTTTTCAATCCGACTCATGGACTGCGATTCTGTTCAAGGTTCCAGGTTCAAAGTTCAAGGTTGTCAAAGAGCGGACAAAATTTGAGATATTGCGTTGCGGTTTTTAACCTTGAACGTTGAACTTTGAACCGTCTTTAGAGTTTCACTCCGAGATAATCGCCGACAGTCAGCATGTCCTTGTCACCTCGGCCGGAAAGGTTGACGATGACGACGTGCCGCCTGTTTAATCGGCGCGCCAGCTTTGTCACTGCAGCGATCGCATGGGCGCTCTCGAGCGCCGGAATAATTCCTTCAATCTCGGCGAGCAACTTGACCGCATCGATGGCTTCCCGATCCGTTGCCGAGTCGAATTCCGCTCTGCCGGAATCGCGCAAGTAGCTCAGCTCCGGGCCCACACCCGGATAATCGAGCCCCGCCGCGATCGAATGGGTTTCCGTGATCTGGCCCCGTTCATTCTGCAACACGTAACTCTTGCTACCGTGCAACACACCGACCGTCCCGCCCTGGATCGACGCCGAATGTTTGCCCGTGCGAAGGCCGTGGCCAGCCGCCTCGACACCGAGCATCTTGACGGTGGGGTCGCGCACGAAGGGATAAAAAAGTCCCATCGAATTGCTGCCGCCGCCGACGCAAGCAACGAGATAGTCCGGCAGCCTTCCCTCTTTTT
>VBKX01000702.1 GCA_005879435.1 Deltaproteobacteria bacterium | reverse complement strand
ACAGTTCGCTTTCATACCAAACCAGACGCGCCGCAGAGAACGTGCTGCAAACCGACACGGATCTTGGCCGCGTGCTCAAGCTTTCTCTTGACACAAAGAAATCTGAAACGCGACCGGAGGTGACGATTTCCTTCACCACCGGCAGCTTTCGCGAGATCCTTGCGGTCGCCGAAGGAAAGTACTCACTGGCTTGGGTGAATCCCTCGGTGCTCTTGACGATGGCGTACCGGGGCACGGGCCCCTACCCCAAACGGCTCCCGCTCAGGACCGTCGCCGTTTTCCCCTCCTACGACGTCATGGGTTTCGCGGTTCACGAGTCGACGGGAATCACTTCCTTGTCACAGATCGGCAAGGATCGTATTCCCTTGCGCCTTTCCACTGGAGTAATACCCAAAAGCTCACTAACCGGAAATGCGACGATGTTCACTGTCTCGGCGGTTTTGGGCGCGGCGGGTTTTTCCCTGGGCGATCTGCGTCGCTGGGGCGCCAAGCTTCATAGTGCGCCACGGCCCAGCGAGGCGAGCCGGCGCAAGGGAATCGAATCAGGCACAATCAACGCAGTCTTTGACGAAGGCATCAAGAGCTGGGGTCAAACCGCGTTGGAACATGGCTTTCGCTTTCTGCCAATCGATGGCGTCGTGCTGAAACGCATGAAAGCACTCGGCTACCGGCCCGCGATGATGACAAAAACGCGATTTAACAACCTTGCTGAAGACGTGCCGACGCTCGATTTCAGCGGCTGGCCGATGATCGTTCATGCGGATATGCCGAATAAAGTCGCCTATGCGCTCTGCGAAGCAATCGAAAAACGCCGCGACCTGATCCCCACCGACAACTATAAGGAACTCCGCGTGGCGCAACTGTGCGCCAACGACGAAGAAACGCCCTATGACGTGCCGCTACACGCAGGCGCTAGACGCTTTTACCGGGAACGCGGCTACTTAAAATAGAATCTTGCGCCGCGAGGTTGCCGCCAGCTTGCCTTCTATAGTAATAACAACGCCGTCCCCATTGGCTGCAGCCCGAATCAAAGGAACGCGCCAGAATCGATTGGGAGGCGAAGATGAACGAGCAAGCGCCAAAATTGCCCCTCTATAATGCGGCGGTGGACCTGATCGAGCGGAACGAGACGGCACGGCCGCATAAGATCGCTTACATCGACGAGCGCGGCAGTTACACTTTCACCGACCTTGCGGAACGAACCAATCGCTGCGCCAATGCGCTGACGAACCTCGGTTTAGCGCTGGAAACACGCATCTTGGTGTGTCTGCTCGACACCATCGACTTCCCGGCCGTGTTTCTCGGCGCGATCAAAGCGGGGCTTGTTCCGGTCGCCGTCAACACGCTCCTTACTGGCAACGATTTTGATTTCATGCTGCGCGACAGCCGCGCTCAGGCGTTGATCGTCTCCGAAGCGTTGCTGCCGGTATTTAAGCCGATCTTAGGCGATCAGCCGTTCCTCAAACATATCGTGGTCGCTGGAACGAACAGCTCGATGCATCCACTCCTCTCCGACCTGATGGCAAGCGCGGCTACCCATTTTGCGGTCGCGCCGACGCGCCCCGACGACGATTGCTTCTGGCTCTATTCCTCAGGCTCCACGGGAACGCCCAAGGGCGTCGTGCATGTGCAGACAAGCCTGATGCGCACTGCAGAGCTCTATGCCCAGCCGATTCTCGGCATTGAGGCCAGTGATGTGGTTTTTTCGGCAGCGAAGTTGTTCTTCGCTTATGGTCTAGGCAACGCCCTGACTTTTCCGCTCTCGGTGGGTGCCACCACCATCCTGCTCAGCGACCGGCCAACGCCGCAAGCGGTTTGCCGCGTGCTGCGCGAGCATCGGCCGACAATTTTTTATGGCGTGCCGACGCTTTACAGCGCGCTTTTATCCTGCCCCGATCTGCCCAAACGCGAGGAGCTCAACCTGCGTCGCTGCACCTCGGCGGGCGAAGCCCTACCGCCCGAGGTCGGACGGCGCTGGCGCGAATGCACCGGCGTCGATATTCTCGACGGCCTGGGCTCCACTGAAATGCTCCACATATTTTTATCCAACCGCCCGGGCGACGTGCGCTACGGCACCACTGGAAAAGCAGTGCCGGGTTATCAAATCCGTTTGGTCGATGAAGACGGCAAGCCTGTGCCGAAAGGTGAAATCGGCGAGCTTCAAGTCAACGGTCCGACCAGCGCGGCGTATTACTGGAACAACCGCGAAAAGAGCCGCAACACCTTTCTCGGTGCCTGGGCCCGCAGCGGCGACAAATACAGCGAAAGCGATGACGGCTATTTCACCTACTCAGGACGAAACGACGACATGCTCAAAGTGAGCGGGATTTGGGTTTCCCCCTTCGAAGTCGAGTCCGCACTCGCTTCTCACGCCGCGGTGCTTGAGGCGGCGGTCGTGGGTCACGCCGATGAAAGCGGCTTGATCAAACCCAAAGCCTACGTCGTGCTTCGTCCT
>VBKX01000165.1 GCA_005879435.1 Deltaproteobacteria bacterium | reverse complement strand
TGCGGCGATCTTGAACGCCATATCCGAGGAATCGACATCATGGTAGGACCCATCATATAAGGTCACACGCACGTCGACCATCTGATAACCGGCCAGGTAACCGCCTCCCATCGCTTCGCGCACGCCTTTTTCCACCGCCGGGATATAATTGCGCGGGATCGCGCCGCCGACGATCTGGTCGACGAACTCGAATCCTTTGCCCGGCGGCAGCGGCTCGACCTTCAGCCAAGTATCGCCGAATTGACCGCGCCCGCCGGTTTGCTTTTTTAGCCTTCCCTGCGCGCTGGCGCTGCCGCGAATGGTTTCCTTGTACGGCACCTTCGGCGCTTTGAGGATGACCTCTGCGCCGTACTTGCGTTTTAATTTTTCTACGATGATCTCGATGTGCTGCTGCCCCATGCCGGCAAGGATAAAATCGCGCGTCTCTTCGTCGCGGTGCATCTCGATGGTCTGATCTTCTTCCATCATGCGATGCAGTCCCTGCGGTAACTTGTCTTCATCGGCTTTGCTTTTCGGCTCCAGGGCGAACGAAATATTTGGCGAGAAATGCGCAGCGCCGGCGTAACGGATCGGCGCCTTCTCGTCAGACAGAGTATCTCCGGTAGCGATATCCTTAAATTTCGCCGCCGCGACGATTTCACCCGCCACCGCGTCCTTCACGGCATCCTGCTTCTTGCCTTCCAAGCGAAACAAGTGCCCCATTTTTTCTTTCACTTACCGGTTCGGAACATAGCAAGTCACGTCTGGCGCAATTTTTCCCGACATCACCCGCATGATCGAAAGCTTGCCGGCAAAAGGGTCGATGACCGTCTTAAACACATACGCCGAGAACGGCGCATTAGGATCGGCCGCGCGTTTGATCGTTTCGCCGTTGGCGGGGTTGACACCCTCGACTTCGCCTCCCTCGAGCGGCGACGGCAGAAAGTCAGCGACGGCGTCGAGCAGGGGCGCCATGCCGATTTGGCGCAGTGGCGCGCCGAAAAGAATCGGAAAGATTTTTCGCTCCCTAGTGCCTTCCCGGATCGCTTTCTTTAACTCTTCGCTGCTCAACTCCTGACCGTCAAGGAATTTTTCCAAAAGCTCGTCGTCGGTCTCCGCGACGTCTTCGACCATTTTCTGCCGCCACTCCTCTGCAGCGTCTTTTAAATCCGTAGGAATCTCCGTTTCAGAAAATTTTCCTGAATCGCCTTCGTACAGATAAGCTTTCATCGCGATAAGATCGACGACGCCTTTGAAATTCGCCTCCGCGCCGACCGGCATTTGCAGATAGACCCCTTTGCCTTCCAATGTTTCCAGCAGAGTCGCGATGCGCGCTTCAACGTCGGCCTGTTCATGGTCCATCTTGCTAACAAAGATTAAGCGGCTCATGCGGTCATCGTTAGCTCTCGTCCACAAATGCTCGGACTCGACGCGCAGTCCGACCGAAGGATTGAGCACAAACAGCGCGCCACTGCAGGCGCGCATGCTGTTGATCGAATCCGCCAGAAACGCGGCGTAGCCCGGCGTGTCGATCACGGTCATCGCATGTTTCTTCCAGGATAAAGAGTGAAACGCCGTTGAGATCGACACGTGGTGCTTGATCTCTTCCGGCTCATGATCCAACACGGAGGTTCCGTCTTGAACCTTTCCCAGTCGCTGTGTCGCGCCGGCCGCGAACAACATCGCTTCTCCCAAAGAGGTCTTACCAGAACCTCCTTGGCCCAGAATGCCGACATTACGAAGTTTGTCTAGCTCCGTTGCAGCCATGACAGTGGGTTCCTCCCTTCGAATTCTCCTAAGTTTGAACTCTCACTTTCACTTCCTGAAGCGAATTCCTCTCGTGGATGAGGCGCAAACCGTCCAACGTCAAAAATTCATCCACCTCATCGATGCTCGAACATTCCGACGCCACCAGGGGCGCCAAGCCGCCGGTGGCGACAACTTTAGAACGGGCGTCGTGTTGATCTTGGATGCGCCGCACGATGCCGTCCACCAAGCCGACGTAGCCGTAAAAAATCCCGGCTTGGATCGAATGGATGGTGTTGCGGCCAACGACCTCTTTGGGCTTGATGACCTCGATGCGCGGCAACTTCGAGGCGCGCTGAACCAAGGCTTCCAGGGATATCGACAGCCCCGGCGCGATGGCGCCGCCGATGTATTCGCCTTTCTTGGAAATCAAATCGATGGTCGTCGCGGTGCCGAAATCAACGATGATGCAGGCGTCGTGATATTTTTCGTAGGCGGCGATGCCGTTGACGATGCGGTCAGCGCCGACATCTTTGGGATTCTCATACAGAATCGGCATACCGGTCTTGATACCCGGTCCGACGACCAAAGGATCGATTCGGAAAAATTTTTGCCCAAGCTCCTGCGTGGTCGTCAGCATCGGCGGCACGACGCACGAGACCGCGATCGCGGATATCTGCTGACAGCGATGGCCGGAGTAATCGATCAGTTGCGAGATGATGACGCCGTATTCGTCGGCGGTTCGTTCCGCTTGCGTGGCGAGACGCCAGTGGGTGACTAGTTTTCTGCCTTGATAGAGGCCGAGAACGATGTTCGTGTTACCGATATCGATGGCAAGAAGCATGGATTGGACTTCAAGTCTCCAACGGAATCACGTCTCCGGCATAAATACTGTGCAGCACTCCATGATCGTCCTCAAGAACCAGCGCTCCATCCCGTTCGATGCCGCGCGCCCGGCCGGTGAGAACCTGATCGAGCAGCTCGACTCGCACGCGCCGGCCGCGCAAGCTGAAGTACGCTTCCCAGCGCGGCCGCAGTGTCTCAAAGCCGGCTTCTTCAAGCTCTCCATAGCACCGGTCGAGGGCTTGAATCAATCGCAGCAACAACCCTTCGCGGTCAACTCCACGCTGCGTTAAATCCGCGATGGAAGTTGCGCGCTGGCGGATTTCCGGCGCCATCGAATCGATGCGGTAGTTGACGTTGACGCCGATGCCAAGGATCACATATTCGATGCGTTCCGAGCCGCAAGCGGCCTCGGTCAAAACGCCCGCCAACTTTTTGCCTTCGACCAAAATATCGTTGGGCCACTTGATGGTCGGCGCTTGCGCGATCAATGAGCCGACGGTTTCCGCCAGCGCAACGGCAGCCATTAGCGTAATTTGCGGCGCATGGGCGGGCGCCAGAGCGGGACGCAGGATGACTGAGAAATAAAGATTGGCAAGCGGCGGGGATTCCCAACGCCGGCCCAGCCGGCCGCGCCCTTGGGTCTGCGATTCGGCGATCACGACCTCGCCTTCTTCAGCACCGTTCTCGGCGAGCTTGCGAGCGTAGCTGTTGGTCGAAGTGAGCTCGGCGAAGTAATGAAACTTCGCGCCCAAACGCCGCGTGTTTAGACGTTCTCGAACGTTAGCGACGTTGAGCGGCGCGCCCATCTCTGATGGTATGAGACCGGGATCACTTGTCGGCATTCATGGTAATCTTCATGTTGAAATCAACGACTGGAGCGGAATGGGTGAGCGCGCCGGAAGAAATAAAATCAACACCGGTGGCGGCGACTTGTCGGATCGTCTCGAGCGTAATTCCACCGGAAGCTTCGACCCATGCGCGTTTATTGACCAGCTTCACGGCCTCGGCCATCTGCGCCAAGGTCATATTGTCGAGCATGATCACGTCGGCTCCCACGTCGATCGCTTCCTGAACTTATTTCAAGTTGCTTGCTTCGACCTCCACTTTGGCCATGAACGGCGCATGCCGGCGCACGGCTTTCACCGCTTCCGCGATCGAACCCGTCGCCTCGATGTGATTGTCTTTGACTAGTGCCGCGTCATACAAGCCTATCCGGTGATTCATGCCGCCGCCCATGCGCACGGCGTATTTCTCCAGCGTGCGCAGGCCAGGCGTAGTTTTGCGAGTGTCGAGAACTTTGCAGGGAAAATCTTTCACCGCCTCGACGTACTTGCGCGTGAGCGTCGCGTTGCCGGATAAACGCTGGAGAAAGTTGAGCGCCGTGCGTTCGGCGAGTAGCAGCGCCCGCACCGGCCCAATCGCTTCGGCCACGACCATGCCCGGAGTGACCTGCGCGCCGTCCTTGGTGCGTAAGCGCAGCTCAACCCTGTGATCGATAAAATAAAAAATACGGTCAAGCAAAACCAAACCTGCCACCACGCCCCCTTTTTTTGCGCGGAATAATCCTGTGCCGCGCGACTCCGCTGATATCGTCGCCATTGTCGCCAAGTCTCCCGCGCCAATATCCTCATCGAGAGAGTCGCGGATCAATCTTTCTATCTGAGGGCTAACGTGTATATCCATTGGCTCAGTTCCTCCCCGCTTGGATTTCCTGAATCTTGTCCAGGCTGCTTCTCAGCGTGCGAATTTTCTCCTCGAACTGGGTCGCCTTTTCCCGTTCTTTATGCACCACTTCGGTCTTGGCTTTGGCGAGGAAATCGGCATTGGCTAGTTTCTTTTGCACCCGCGCCAGCTCGACTTCGACCTTGCCGACTTCTTTGGCTAGCCTGGCCCGCTCCTCGGCGAGGTTGACGAGATCGTCCAGCGGTAAATAAATTTCCATGGCGCCGATCACCGCGGTGGCGGCGCCTTTGGGCCGGTCGCCAGCTTGGCGAAACTCGGAGCCGCCGACCCGCGCGAGCGAACGTAGGTAGGCTTCCTGCTGGCGCAGAAAAGCGAGATCCGCATCTGCCCCGCAAAAAACCACCCGCACTTCTTTACCCGGCGGACAATTTGGGATACGGCTGCACCATGATGCTTTTGCGATTGGCGCCGAGCACCTGCCAAATCTCCTCGGTGACGAACGGCATCACCGGATGCAGCAGGGTGAGAATCTGATCCAACAATTCGCGCAGAAGTTTTCGGCTTCGCGCCGCCACGTTGGCGTCGGTGCTATTGAGCGCGAGCTTGCTCATCTCGATGTACCAATCACAGAACTCGTGCCAGGTAAACTGATAGAGAACATTCGCGTAATCGTTAAAACGATAGCTGTCGATCGCGTTGCGTGCCTCGGCTATGGCGAAGGCAAGCCGCGAGCGAATCCAGCGCTCGGCGAAGCCGACATCGCGATCGTCGATAACACTGCTGGAATTGCCCTCGGTGCCATTCGCGTCGCCCAAATTCATTTGCACGAAGCGCGCCGCGTTCCAAAGTTTGTTGACGAAATTCTGATAGCCGGCGATGCGATCCTCGGCGAGCTTGATATCGCGCCCCATGGCAGCCATCGCGGCCAGAGTGAAGCGGAACGCGTCGGTGCCGTATTGGCCCATGACCTCAAGCGGATCGATCACGTTGCCTTTGGACTTGGACATTTTCTGGCCCTGCTCATCGCGCACCAGAGCATGGATGTAGACGTCGCGAAATGGCACGTCGCCCATGAACTTGAGTCCCATCATGATCATCCGCGCGACCCAGAAAAAAAGGATATCGAAGCCGGTGACAAGCGTCGAAGTCGGATAAAAACTCTTCAAGTCCTCGGTCTGATCCGGCCACCCTAAAGTCGAGAACGGCCATAAGCCGGAAGAAAACCAAGTGTCGAGCACGTCGGGGTCTTGAATCAGATCCTTGCCGCCGCAAAGAGGACACGCTGCCGGAGCCTCCCGCGCAACGATCGGTTTAGCGTCTTTGCCGAGCCGGTATTCGCCGTCCGCGCCTTTGATCAAGTTCGGCGCCTCGCAGCGCAAACAATACCAGGCGGGAATTTGATGGCCCCACCAAATCTGCCGCGAGATGCACCAATCTTTGATGTTTTCCATCCAGGCAAAATAGGAATTGCTCCAGCCTTCGGGAATGATCTTGATCCTGCCCTCGCGCACCACCGCCATCGCCGGGTCCGCCAGCGGCTTGATATCGACGAACCACTGCGGCGTTAAGTATGGCTCGATGACCGTCTGGCAACGATAGCAACGACCGACCGCGAGCTTATGCGGCTCGGTTTTTTCGAGGAATCCCTTGTTCTTCAGCTCCGCGACGATCAGCTTGCGCGCTTCGAAACGATCTTTGCCGCGATATCGTTCAATCCAATCTCCGCTTTCGCCGCGGTCCAAAAACGCAGCGGTGTCGATGCGTGCATCGGCGTCGAAGATGCTGATTTTATCCAAACCGAATCTTTCGCCGATGTCGAAGTCGTTGAAGTCATGTCCCGGTGTGATCTTCAGCGCACCGGTGCCAAACTCGCGGTCGACGAAAGGGTCGGCGATCAGCGGCACGATTCGTCCAGTGACAGGCAAACGAATCTTCCGACCCACCAATCCGTGATAACGCTCGTCATCCGGATGCACGGCGACGGCGGTATCACCGAGCATAGTTTCGGGACGGGTAGTCGCGACAAGGAGTGCCTGCGATGGATCGTCAGCCAGCGGATAGCGGATATGCCAAAGATTGCCGTCGGTCTCTTCGTGCACCACTTCGATGTCGGCGAGCGCGGTCTTGCAGCGCGGGCACCAGTTGATTAGTCGCTGTGCACGATAGAGAAGCTTGTCCTCCCAGAGTTTGACAAACGCTTCGCGCACGGCGCGCGACAGCCCCTCATCCATGGTGAAACGTTCGTGGCTCCAGTCGCAGGAAACACCGAGCGCCTTCAGCTGATGCAAAATCGCGTCGCCGGCTTCCCGTTTCCACTGCCAAACTTTTTCAATGAATTTTTCCCGCCCGAGCTCGGAGCGACTCGTTTCCTTTTGCGCCAGTTGACGCTCGACGACGTTTTGAGTGGCGATGCCGGCGTGGTCGGTGCCGGGAACCCAGAGCACGCGAAACCCGTCCATGCGTTTGTAGCGGCAGAGAATGTCTTGCAGCGTATTATTGAGCGCGTGCCCCATGTGCAGCGAACCGGTGACGTTGGGCGGTGGAATCACGATCGAGAAATACCGACCCTTCCCTTTGGCAGGCGCAAAAAACCCGGCATTCATCCAGTGGCTATACCACTTGGATTCTATTTCTTTATGACTGTAAGCCTTCGAGAGTTGCATAGGTCTATTTCTTGTTCGAACGGTTGAGTCCGAAGCGCCT
Organism: Deltaproteobacteria bacterium; assembly: GCA_005879435.1. GTDB lineage: Bacteria > Desulfobacterota > Binatia > UBA9968 > UBA9968 > DP-20. Next base: position 62 of record VBKX01000165.1, on the reverse strand, counting down.
CCTACTCGACGACGTCCACCAACTCAATGAACTCCTTCTCGCCGTGAGCCGCGGATGGGGAT
>VBKX01000168.1 GCA_005879435.1 Deltaproteobacteria bacterium | reverse complement strand
ATCGATTACCTGCATCAACGCGGCGTCGGCGTCATCCTGGATTGGGTGCCTTCGCACTTTCCCATCGACGAGCACGGTTTAGGATTTTTCGACGGCACGCATCTCTACGAGCACGCCGATTCGCGTCAAGGCTACCACCCCGAATGGACGAGCTATATTTTCAATTATGGCCGCAAGGAAGTGCAGAGCTTCTTAATCAGCAACGCGCTCTTCTGGCTCGATCGCTATCATGTCGACGGACTGCGCGTCGATGCGGTGGCGTCGATGATCTACCTTGACTACGCGCGTAACGACGGCGAGTGGATTCCCAACAAATACGGCGGCCGGGAGAACATCGAAGCCATCGAATTTTTGCGCCGGCTCAATGAAGCGGTCTACCGCTATCATCCAGACGTGCAAACCATCGCGGAGGAGTCCACTGCCTGGCCGATGGTGTCGCGGCCGAGCTATCTCGGCGGCCTCGGTTTTGGCCTGAAGTGGGACATGGGTTGGATGCATGACACGCTCGACTACATGCAGAAGGATCCGGTGCACCGGCGCTTTCACCAGGAAAAGCTGACTTTTCGTATGCTCTACGCGTTTCACGAAAACTTCGTCTTGCCGCTTTCCCACGACGAGGTGGTTTACGGCAAAGGATCTCTGTTGGATAAAATGCCAGGCGACGATTGGCAAAAGTTTGCCAATCTACGCGCCATGCTCGGCTACATGTATGCCCAGCCGGCAAAGAAAATGCTCTTCATGGGCGGAGAGTTCGGCCAGTGGCGCGAATGGTCCCACGACGCGAGTCTTGAATGGAATTTGTTGCAATACTCGCCGCACGCGGGCGTGCACAAATGGGTCGAGGATCTCAATCGCTACTATCGCGGCGAACCCGCCCTGTACGAGCTCGATTGCGATCCGGCGGGCTTTGAATGGATCGACTGCGGCGACGCCGAGGGCAGCGTTGTCAGCTTGATCCGAAAAGGAAAATCGACCTCCACCTTGGTGTTGGTCGTATGCAACTTCACGCCCGTGCCGCGCCAAGGTTACCGCGTCGGCGCCCCGCGCGGCGGGTTTTGGCGAGAGGTGCTTAACAGCGACGCCGGAGAGTATGGCGGCAGCGGTATGGGAAATCACGGCGGCGTGGACGCCGCAGCGGAAGCGCACCACGGCCGGCCCTGCTCGCTCGCACTTACGCTACCGCCGTTGGCCGTGCTTTTTTTTAGCAGTTGACCGGGCGCTTGTGGGCATCCGAAGAATTGAACTTCACGTGAACGACACCCGATGAAGATCGCCATGATCGCCTCCGAGGTCAGCCCCTTCGCAAAGACCGGCGGCCTGGCCGACGTCCTTGGCACTCTCTCCGTTGTCGTGGGGCGCCTCGGCCACGAAGTCTGCGTGATCACGCCGGCGTACCGCTCGGTGCTGCAGGGCAATTTTCCGGTGCGCGAAACGGCCTTTAAACTTTCAGTGGCGATTGCCGGCCGCCGGCAGGAAGCAACCGTCCTGGAAGCTTCGCTCGGCAAACGTACCCCAGCTTACCTGATCCGAGCCGATCATTATTTCGATCGGGAATTTCTCTACGGCCCCCCGGCGGGAGACTATCCGGACAATGCCGAACGGTTTAGTTTTTTTTGCCATGCCGCGTTGGAGCTGCTCCGCCAATGGCCCGTGGAGATCGTTCATTGCCACGATTGGCAAGCTGCTTTAGCGATCATTCTTCTCAAAGCGCAGCCGGCTCGCTACGCTGAAATAGCCGCGCCCAAGACCGTCTTTACGATCCACAATCTCGGCTTTCAAGGAATCTTCCGGCAAGCCGATTGGCCGCTGTTGAATCTCGACACCGCATTCTTTACCCCGGCTTATTTGGAATTCTTTGGCAACATCAATTTTCTCAAGGGCGCGCTCCTCTTCGCCGACAAGATCACCACCGTGAGCCCGTCCTACGCCCGGGAAATCATGAGCGCCGAGCAAGGCTTCGGCCTCGAGGGTGTCGTGCGTCAGCGCGCCGCGGATCTCGTGGGCATTTTGAACGGCGTCGATTACCACCAATGGAATCCCTGGATGGATCCTTATCTCGCCCATCACTACGGCGAAACCAGCCTCACGCGAAAGGGCGCCTGCAAGGAAGAGCTCAGACGCAAGCTCGGCCTTCCAGATAAGAGCGATACGCCGATTATCGGCATGATCTCGCGCCTCACACCGCAAAAGGGATTCGATTTGGTGCAGAGCATTTTCGACGTGCTGATGCAGCGCGATGTTCAGATCGTTTTGCTCGGCAGCGGCGCGCCGCAATATGAAGAGTTTTTTCGCTCCGCCACGTCGCGATACCCTGACCGGGTGGCGGTGCGCATCGGTTTTGACGAACCCCTCGCCCATCGGATCGAGGCCGGCGCCGATCTTTTTCTCATGCCTTCGCTCTATGAGCCCTGCGGTCTCAACCAGATGTTTAGCCTCAAGTATGGTACCATTCCGATCGTGCGCGCCGTCGGCGGCCTGAAAGACACGGTGCAGCCCTACGATGGCGTCGCGGAAACCGGCACCGGCTTTGTTTTCAAACCGTACAATCCGCAAGCGTTGCTCGACGTTATCGATCAAAGCTTAACGGTATTTCGCGACAAGAGAGCCTGGACGGCGCTGCAGCGCCGCGCCATGGCGATGGATTTTTCCTGGGATCGTTCGGCAAAACGGTATGTCGACTTGTACCGGCAACTGGTTAATTAAGCGGGAAACAAAATAAGAGGTTTATGATGTACGTGCTGGGCGTAATCATGGCAGGCGGACGGGGCGAGCGTCTCTATCCGCTGACGCAGCACCGGGCCAAACCCGCGGTGCCTTTTGGCGGCCGCTACCGAATCATCGATTTCGTGTTGTCGAACTTCGTGAACTCCGGCATCTTGTCGATTTACGTCGTGACCCAGTTCAAAGCCCAGTCCCTGCTGGAACACCTAGACCGCGGTTGGCGCACGACGGATTTTCTCGGTGAACATTTTGTCATTCCGGTGCCGGCGCAAATGCGTTCGGGAGATGATTGGTACCAGGGCACCGCGGACTGTGTGTATCAGAATTTGTATTTGCTCGAACGGCACAATCCCAAATTGGTCGCCGTTTTCGGCGCCGATCACATCTATCGCATGAATGTCCGGCAAATGATCGACGAGCATCAAAAAAAATCAGCCGACGTCACCGTCGCCGCGCTCCCGGTCAAGATCGAAGAGGCCTCGAAGTTCGGCGTTATCAAAGTCGATGCCGATTGGCGCATCATTGGCTTCGACGAGAAGCCGAAAAATCCCAAACCCATCCCGGGGGAGCCGAATTATGCGCTCGTGTCGATGGGCAATTACCTTTTCAACAATGACGTTTTAATCTCTTCGCTCAATGCCGATGCCGAGAAGCCCGCGAGCACCCACGATTTCGCGCGTGATATCCTACCGGAGTTGCTCAACAGCGGCAGAGTTTACGCCTATGACTTTCGCAAGAATCGCGTGCCGATTCCGTCGAAAGGAGAAGAGCCGAGCTATTGGCGCGATCTAGGTACGATTGATGCTTACTACGAAGCGAGCATGGATCTCTGCTCGATCGACCCGTCGTTTAATTTGTATAACCGCAGCTGGCCGCTGCGCACGGTCGGCTATGCTGACCCGCCGGCAAAATTCGTCTTCGATTGGAAAGACCGCCAGGGCATGGCGGTCAATTCGATCGTCGCTGAGGGCACCATCATCAGCGGCAGTTACGTGCACAACTGCGTGGTGGGCAGAAACGTCAGGATTCACAGCTACAGCCAGATTGAAGACTCCGTGATCATGGACTGGGTGGAAATCGGCCGAGGTTGCAAGATTCGTCATGCGATCATCGACAAAGCCAACGTCATTCCCTCGGGAACACAGATCGGTTACGATATTACGAGCGATCGAGAACGTTATACGGTATCGCAGAGCGGCATCGTCGTGCTGCCGCGCGGACCGCGCAAAACCACTTGGGTGATGACCAACCCATAGTTACCGCATGATTTTTCCAAAGCCGCCCGACAAATCGTAGCGATCCTCCTCGGCATTCGTTCACGTTAAAATGGAACGGTGTATATGCATTCATGGCCACTTCTACCAGCCGCCGAGGGAAAACCCCTGGCTTGAAGCCATCGAGGTGCAAGACTCGGCGTCGCCCTATCACGATTGGAACGAGCGGATTACCGCGGAGTGTTACGCCCCCAACTCTGTTTCGCGCATTTTGGATGATCAAAATCGCATCGTAAAACTCGTCAATAATTACTCGAAGATCAGTTTTAACTTCGGCCCTACCTTGCTGTCGTGGCTGGAAGTCAAGGCGCCGGAGGTTTACGCCGCGATCTTGGCGGCCGATCAGGAAAGCCGCACCGCGCCACGCAAATTATCTGGGGCATCCGCGACTTTGAAAAAAGATTCAAGCGCACGCCGGAAGGGATGTGGTTGCCGGAGACTGCTGTCGATCTGGAAACCCTCGAACTGCTCGCTCAATTTGGCCTGCGCTTTACAATTCTCGCACCACACCAAGCTGCGCGCGTGCGGCGGATTGGCGAGTCCGAGTGGACGGAGCTCAACGGTCATCCCGTTGACACGACCCGCGCCTACCAACAGCGGCTGCCGTCGGGAAAGTCCATCGCGTTATTTTTCTATGACGGCCCAATCGCCCGCGCGGTGGCTTTCGAGGGGCTACTGAGCAATGGCGAGCGCTTTATCGACCGATTGACCGGCGCTTTTTCCAAGGAGCCCGATGAGGCCGAGCTCGTGCACGTCGCCACGGACGGCGAGAGTTACGGCCATCACCACCGCTTCGGTGATATGGCACTGGCCTACGTGTTGGACCAGATCGAGGCTAGGCAGCTGGCGAGTTTGACCAACTATGGCGAATTTTTGGCAAAAAATCCGCCAGCTGACGAAGTTGATATCGTCGAAAAAAGCTCCTGGAGTTGCACCCACGGCATCGATCGCTGGTGGAGCAACTGCGGCTGCAACTCCGGCGCGCAGCCCGCCTGGAACCAAGAGTGGCGCACGCCATTACGCAACGCGCTGGATTGGCTGCGCGACTCGATCGTCCGCCAATGGGAGGACCGAGCTAACAAACTGCTAAAGGACCCTTGGAGCGCGCGCGATGCCTACATCGACGTCGTCAACGACCGATCGACGGCAAACATTCGCAGCTTTATCGCCAGCCACGCTGTACGGACATTGAACGACACGGAAACCGCGACGGTGCTCAAGCTCCTCGAAATGCAGCGCAACGCCATGCTCATGTACACGAGCTGCGGCTGGTTTTTCGATGACCTGTCCGGCATCGAGACCATACAAATTCTTCAGTTCGCGGGACGTGTCGTTCAATTGGCGGAGAACGTCTTCGGCCAGGAACTCGAAAACCAGTTCGTGCGCCGGCTGGCGGAGGCAAAGAGCAATCGGCCCGATCAAGGAAACGGCTCGCAAATCTACGAGCGATCGGTCCGGCCCGCCAAGGTCGATTGGAAAAACGTCGGCGCCCACTATGCGGTGAGCACGTTGTTCGAAGATTATTCAAAACAAGCGACGATCTATTGTTATGACGCGCAACTCGAAGACCACCAAGTTTTCACCGCGGGACGGGCGAAGCTCGGCATCGGCCGCGTCCGGCTCAGCTCTAAAATCACGCTGGAGTCGCGGAAATTGAACTTCGGCGTCCTTCATTTGGGAGATCACAACATTAATGGCGGCGTGGTGGAATACCAGGATGATGAAACTTATCGAAGTATCGTCGAGAGCGCGGTGGAACCGTTTCGACGCGCCGATCTCACCGGCGTCATACGTGTCATGGAACACCGCTTCGGCGAATCGAACTACTCCTTGCGGTCGCTTTTCCGCGATCAGCAACGAACCCTCGTCAACACCATCCTCGCTGCCAATCTGACCGAAGCTGAATCCCTGTATCGACGAATTTATGACCAGAGCGCGCCGCTCATGCGATTTTTGACCGACCTCGCCATCCCTCTGCCCAAAGGGTTCTCCACTGCCGCGGAGTTCGTGTTGAGCAATAACTTGCGCGCGGCCTTGCAACAGCCGAGTATCGATCACAAACTCGTAACCCGGCTTTTTGAGTCCGCCAGGGAGGAAGGAGTGTCTCTCGATATGGCGCCCATAGAATTCGCGTATCGACGGTCATTGGAAAGCGCGGCGACGACGCTTGCGGCGCAACCCTCCTTGTCCATGCTCCAGCAATTCCTTGACGCGGCGAATCTGCTCCAGCATCTTCCGTTCAAGGCCAATCTTTGGAAAGTTCAAAACATTTTTTACCAACTATTGAAACAGGAGTATAAACAACGCAAGGCACAGCGACTCGATGACGAAAGCGCGCGCCGCTGGGTGACATGCTTTGAAAATCTGGGCCTCATTCTCGGCGTGAAAGTGCCCGATGTTCTCAATTAGCCGCGGCTACGTGGATACGTTATCCGATTTCCATCTTTGACTGATCCTTCAGCTTTCGCGATCATCCAATCGCCGGCAACTACTGGCCGGCGCATTTCTCGTGCGCGGCGAGCATGTGCGCCATATTTTGAAAAAGAGTTGCGCGGAACACACGCTCCCGCCGTTTACTAAACCGGATGGCGTGCAAAGTAGCGCCGATGTCGCCGTAGGCCCCGCGATTTTCCGCAGTGCTTGCATCGACAACTGCCGGATAGCATAGTGCTCAAACAAGGCGGTCATCGTGGTCATCCCAAAAACGACTCCGGATCCAAGGCTCCGGGTGCTTGTCATCGACGATGAAAAGAACATCCGCGCCACGCTTTCCCTCTGTCTCGAGCAAGCCGGCTGCCAGGTCACCGCGGTATCGTCCGGAGAAAGCGCGCTCGACGCTCTCACCCAACAAGCCTATGATTTAGCGTTTCTCGACGTCCGTCTCGGCGACACCAGCGGTCTTGACCTCATCCCCAAACTGATCGCCGATTGTCCCAATCTGTTGGTAGTGGTGATCACGGCCTACGCCACGATCGACAGCGCCGTAGACGCGATCAAACGCGGCGCGGCCGACTATCTGGCCAAGCCGTTTACGCCAGCGCAGATTCGTCACGTTGTCGATCAATGCATCAAACAACGCGACCTGAAACGACAGGTCATCGATCTGCAGGGCCGTCTGCGTGAGGCGGCGCCGGACAGCGATCTGGAATCCGATTCACCGAAGCTTCGCGCGGTTTTTGAAGTTGCGCGAAAGGCGGCGAGCTCGGACGCAGCGGTGCTGCTGCGCGGCGAAAGCGGCACGGGCAAAAGCGTGCTGGCGCGCTGGATTCATTCATTGAGCCCGCGCAGCCGCCATCCCTTCGTCGTCGTCAATTGCCCGACTCTATCCGAGGAATTACTGACCAGCGAGCTGTTCGGCCACGCCAAAGGCGCTTTTACCGGCGCCGTACGCGATCAAGCGGGCCGTGTCGAGGCGGCCGAGGGTGGCACGCTTTTTCTCGATGAGATCGGCGACATCTCGCCATCACTGCAAGCCAAGCTGCTCCGATTCATCGAGGAAAAAGAATTCGAACGGCTTGGCGAGAACAAAACCCGGCGGGCCGATTCGCGAAGATTTGCTCTACCGGCTGAACGTGATCGACTTGCAGTTGCCGCCCCTGCGCGAGCGGCCCGAGGACATCCTGCGTTTGGCGCGCCGCTTTTTGCTCTTCTTCGCAAAATCGGCGCGGCGCCAACCCCCCGACTTATCCAATGCCGCGGCCGATGTTTTGACCGCGTACTCATGGCCCGGTAATGTCCGCGAGCTCAGAAACACCATCGAAAGAGCGGTGATCCTTTGGCCGGCTCAAATCATCGAACCGGAAGCCTTTCCGGCGCACATTTCCGCGCGCCATCGCGCCACGGACGCGCCGCAAGTGGGCGGCGATTTTTCCTTGGACGCTGTCGAGCGCGAGCACATCACCCGGGTGGTCTCGCGCACCGGAACATTAGACGAAGCCGCCGCCGTGCTTGGGATCGACGCATCGACGCTTTGGCGCAAGCGAAAAAAATATGAGGAATAGCAGTGAGGTTCTAGTGCAGTTTTCCCAACCGCTTTAGCGCTTCCACCGCCGGCTCGTACGTATGATAGGCGCTCACCGCCATGTAATAATATTGCACCGCCCGTTTTTGATCGCCTTCCGCTTCGCAGAGATCTCCCAGCCAATAATACGGCTCCGGTCGTTCCGGAGCGTGCGCCATGGCCGATTTGAGATAGCTGCGCGCCTCGATCAGCGCGTTGCGCTGGCGTGCCAGATCGGCGAGGTGCATGAGGTCGTCGAAGGAGGTTTTGGATTTCGAGTGTTGACCGATCAGAATTTCTTCCGTTAAGATGCCGATGATTTTGGGATCGAAGGGTTTTTCCAAAAAATCGACGGCGCCGAGCTTCATCGCCTCGATGGCGTTTGCCGCCGAACCGTAGGCGGTGATAATCACCACCGCGGTTTTCGGACTGAGCGCGCGAATATGCGCGAGCACCTTGAGACCTTCCATCTTCGGCATGTGCAGATCGACAAAGGCTATGTCGGGATGATTTTGTTTACACAGATCCAACGCCTCGTCCCCGTCTTTGGCCTCATCCACCGTGTGGCCCACGGCCTCTAGGACCAGGGCGAGATTTTTCCGGATGTTGCGTTCGTCGTCGGCAACGAGAATACGGGTCTTGGGTAACGCCATGACTCCGCTCCTTTCTAAGCGCTCTTGTTCTCCCGCGGCAAAGTGAACCAAAAAGCGCTTCCCTTGCCCGGTTCGCTTTCCACGCCAATGTCGCCGCCATGACCGCGCACAATCTCCCTGGCGATATAAAGACCCAGGCCGATTCCTTTCGGCCCGCTCTCAGGCACTTGAAAAAACTTTTCAAAAATTCGCTCCTGGTATTCCTTCGGAATCCCTTTGCCGGTATCCGTCACCGTGAAACGCACCGCGCCGTTGGCGACGCTCGCTCCCAGGGTCACCGAGCCATCGCGTTGGGTGTGGCGTAACGCGTTGCCGACAAGGTTGGCAAATACATGGCCGACGCGCTCGTGATCCGCCAGAACTTTGACTTCCGGAATCGTGATGTCGGCGCTCAGGCGCACGCCTTTCGCCTCCGCCTCCGCCTTGAATTGTTCCACGGCGCTCTCAGCAAGCACTCCGGTCGGAGTCGGCAACGGATAGAGCTCGACGCGGCCCGATTCGATCCTCGACATGTCTAAGAGATCGTCGACCATGGCTTGCAGCCGGTCGCAATCTTCGCGCGCCGCGTGTAAAAGCTCGGCTTGCTTTTCCGTGAGCGGACCGGCGACCTGTTCGGTGCACAGATGCACCGCCATGCGCAAGGACGTGAGCGGAGTCCGGAACTCGTGCGCGATGGTCGCCACCACATCGTTTTTCAATTCTTCGAAGCGGCGCAACCGGGTGACGTCCTGCAAGAGCACAGTGGCGCCGACGATCACGCCGCGCGATTCGTAGACCGGCGTGGCGCGCGGCAAGAAATACCGATCGCCCAACATAGTCGGGAGCTGGACCGCATCTTCGAACCCTCTCGGGTTAAACGCGCCTTTGCCCGATAGCACGTGACTGCGCATGCGCTCGAGAACGGCTCGCGTCGCAGCATCGACGGTTTTGAACGGCTCTTTCGCGCCGCCGTCGGTTCTCAGGCTAATGAGCGTTTCCGCTGCACGGTTGACGTTCTGGAGGTTGCCGTCGATATTAAAAATCGCTACCGGGTCGGGCAGACTGTCGATCGCCGCCTGCATGCTCAAATGCGCCTGCAGCAAGTCACCGAGCGAGCTCTTGCGGTATTCTGCCAAGCGCGCGGCCATGGCATTAAAATCCCGTGCCAACCGCGCCAGCTCGTCATTCCCCCGCACGTGGGCGCGGGCGTCGAAGTTGCCTTCGCCGATTTTTCGCGTCGCCTCGCTCAGGGCCGAAACCGGCTGGAGCATGCGGCGGGTCAGAAACGTCGAGACCAGGAGCATGCGGCGGGTCAGAAACGTCGAGACCAGGAG
>VBKX01000164.1 GCA_005879435.1 Deltaproteobacteria bacterium | reverse complement strand
CCGGTTCAATACGTTCGGACTTTAAAATCCTGCAGCAACCCTGACGGGCGAGCAATTCATGGAAGCGACAAGCAGACCGCAAAAGGTACCCGTTTACATCGAAGAAGAGATGCGCGAGTCGTTCATGGCTTACGCCATGAGCGTCATCATCAGCCGCGCTTTGCCCGATGTCCGCGACGGCTTAAAGCCGGTGCATCGGCGCGTGCTCTACGCGATGTACGACGCGGGCAATACTTCCGATAAACCGTACAAGAAATCCGCCCGTTTGGTCGGCGATATCATGGGTAAGTATCATCCCCACGGCGACACGGCGATCTACGATACGATCGTGCGCATGGCGCAGGATTTTAACCTGCGCTACCCGCTGGTCGACGGCCAGGGCAATTTTGGCTCCATCGACGGCGATAATCCTGCCGCGATGCGTTACACGGAAATTCGCATGACGCCGCTGGCCGAGGAAATGCTCGCCGATATCGAAAAGGAAACCGTCGATTTCATCGCGAACTATGACGATTCGCTCAAAGAGCCGGCGGTTTTGCCGTCCCGCATTCCCAATCTGTTGATCAACGGCTCCGCGGGGATCGCCGTCGGCATGGCGACCAATATTCCGCCGCATAATTTGAGCGAAGTCATAGACGGCTTGGTCGAGCTAATCGAAAATCCCGATATCACGATTACGCAATTGATGCAGCATATTCCCGGGCCGGATTTTCCCACTGCGGGATTCATTCATGGCAAGGAACCGATTGTGCAGGCTTACCATGAAGGCAAAGGCATCGTGCAGATGCGCGGAAAGGCCTTCACCGAGACCGTAAAGCGCACGGGGAAAGAACAAGTCATCATCAGTGAAATTCCTTACCAGGTAAACAAAGTTCGCCTCATCGAGCAAATCCGCGATTTAGTGTTGGAGAAAAAGCTCGAAGGCGTCGCTGATCTGCGCGACGAATCGGACCGCGAAGGTATGCGAATCGTCGTGGAACTGAAGCGCGACGCGGTCGCGGAAATTATAATCAACCAACTCTACAAACATACCGCGCTGCAGGATTCCTTTGGCGTGAACATGCTCGCGATCGTCGACGGCAAGCCGAAACTGCTGAACCTCAAAGAAGCGCTCAAAGCCTTTATCGACCATCGAAAGGAAGTCGTTACGCGGCGCACCGCGTACGATCTGCGCAAGGCGGAAGAGCGGTTGCATATTTTAGAAGGATTCCGCATAGCCCTGGACAGTCTTGACGCGGTGATCACGCTGATTCGCAATTCAGCGGATCCGAGGGTTGCCAAAGAAGGCTTGATGTCGAACTTTGCCTTGAGCGACATCCAAGCGCAGGCGATCTTGGATCTGCGTTTGCAGCGCTTAACCGGTTTAGAGCGCGACAAAATCATGGAAGAGCACCGCGAGACCGTCGAGTTGATCGGTAAGCTCCGTGCCATCCTCGCCGACGAAAAGGAAATCTACAAAATCATCGTCGAGGAGCTGAAGGAGATCAAAAAAAGTTACGGCGATGAACGGCGCACGCAGATCCTTGATCGTTCCGACGAGATTTCCATAGAAGATACAATGGTCGACGAAGACATGGCGGTGACGATTTCGCACGACGGTTATATCAAGCGAAATCCGGTCACCCTTTACCGCGCGCAACGGCGCGGCGGCAAGGGCAAGATCGGCACGACGACGAAAGAGGAAGACTTTGTCGAGTACCTGTTTATCGCGTCGATGCATTCCTACATTCTCTTTTTCACCACCATAGGAAAAGTCTACTGGATCAAAGTGCACGAGCTGCCGCAGGCAAGCCGGGCGGCGCGGGGCAAGCCGATCGTCAATTTGCTCAGTCTCGAGCCCGGCGAAAAAGTTTCCGCCTTTCTCACTGTGCGAGAGTTCCAGGAAGGTCGTTATATCGTGTTTGCCACCAAGAACGGCTTGATCAAGAAGACCGAGCTGATAGCCTACGCTAATCCGCGCTCGTCTGGAATTCGCGCCATCGGCCTCGAAGAACGCGACGAGGTGATCGGCGTGCGGCTCACCGATGGCAACCAGGAGATTATCTTGTCGACGGCGGATGGGCAGTCGATTCGCTTTAAGGAAGAACAGGTGCGTCCCACCGGACGCGGCACCTTCGGCGTCGTCGGCATGAGGCTCGACGCGGGCGACAAGGTCGTCAACATGGAAATTCTCAGTCTTGGCGCCGATATTCTCACCGTTGCCGAAGGCGGCTACGGCAAGCGCACCGAAATGGATGAGTATCGCTTGCAATCGCGCGGCGGCAAGGGCGTCATCACGATGAAGACGACGGACAAAACCGGTCGCGTCATCGGCGTTCAGCTCGTGACGGAAGACGATCAGCTCATGATGATTTCCAACACGGGGAAAATCATTCGTCTGCGCATCAAGGATATTCGAGTGATCGGCCGCAACACTCAGGGCGTGCGGCTGATCGAGCTCGAAGAAGGCGAGCGGGTGGTGTCGGTGGCGCGCTTGGCGGAGAAGGAAGAAGAAGAGGGCGAAGAAGAAAGGGACGATGAATAATCTCCTGGCTCTGCCGGCCTAGGTTCAAATTATCCGCTCTACAAGTACAACCGCCAAGGACGACTGCTCTCAAAATCGACCATGCCTAGTGATATTGGAGTGGTGGGCGCCGGTGGCTGGGGAACAGCGCTGGCCAAAGTTCTCGCCGACAAAGGTGAAAGGGTGACCCTGTGGTGTCACGGCGCCGACAGCTTCCGTGAAATAGTCGGAACTCGGGTAAACCGCAGCTATCTTCCCGAGATTTTACTTCCCACCAACATCAAAGCGACACAGTCACTCGATGAAACAGTTTCGGACAAGCACCTGGTCATTTGCGCGGTGCCATCGCACGTGGTTCGCGAGGTTTTTGCCCAAGTCGCATCCAGTGTCGCAGCGGAAACCATGATTCTTTGTGGCACCAAGGGGCCTGAAGAAGGAAGCCTGAAAACCATGGGCGAGCTGTTATCCGATCTATTCGGTACGGCGCGCCAAGCACGGCACGCTTTTCTTTCGGGGCCGACGTTCGCGATTGAGGTCGCTCGCCAGCTCCCCGCTGCCGTAACCGTCGCGGCCCGCGACGAGCAAGTGGCAAGGTCGATCCAACAAATCCTCAGCACGCAAAACCTGCGAGTGTACACGTCGTCGGACGTGATTGGCGTTCAGATGGGCGGCGTCGTCAAGAACGTTATCGCCATCGCTGCCGGCATTAGTGATGGATTGAATTTGGGCCAGAACTCCCGCGCAGCGTTGATTACACGCGGTCTCGCTGAAATCACCCGGTTAGCGGTGCTCATGGGAGCCGATCCATTGACGCTCGCAGGGCTGCCGGGATTGGGCGACTTAATCCTGACTTGCACCGGCGATCTAAGCCGCAATCGCGCCGTCGGTTTGCAAATCGCGAGCGGGAAGAGCTTACAAGAAATTATCGCATCGACGCGCGCCGTGGCAGAAGGGGTACGCAATACCCGCTCGGTCCGAATGTTGGCCGAGCGGCTCGGCGTTGACCTGCCCATCGTTGAGCAAATGCATCAGGTGCTTTACAGCCGCAAGACGCCGGCCGACGCCGTGCGCGATCTTATGCTGCGCTCATTGAAGCCGGAAGCGGGCTAAAATTGACAACGCCAAGGCGGTATGATTGAAATAAATATTTGGCCCTTTGAGCGGCCCAAGGGAGTACTAGTTTTATGAAACGAACATATCAGCCGAGCAATATCAAGAGAAAAAGGACGCATGGCTTTCTGGCGCGCATGGCAACACCCGGCGGTCGCAATGTCCTTAAACGGCGCCGCGCCAAGGGACGCAAACGCTTGACCGTAACTGTGCCGCCGAAGCGGTCGCGGACGTAATTAAATCACAAGGGATGTTGCTCAAAGGCTCGCAGCGGTTCCCGAAAGCGGTTCGCCTGCGAAAACGAGCCGAGTACGTAAATCTATCGCGCACCGGAGCCGGCATTCAATCGGCGAATTTCGTCATCATCACTAGGATGAACGACCGATCGGAGAGTCGATTAGGGATCACGGTTAGCGCCAAAGTGGGCAACTCGGTGATTCGCAATCGCATCAAGCGGAGGGTCAGAGAGTATTTTCGCCGCCACCGTGCCGACCTTCCGCATGGGACCGATATCCTTATCATCGCGCGCAAGACGGCCGCCGGGCTTGAGGGCAATACCGTCGCCTGCGAACTTGGGAGAGTTTTCGCGGGTCAACGCAGACGACCCAAAATGTAACTGAAATGTTCCGCACAGTTTTGCCCTGGCTCGTTTTGGTTTATCGAAGCGTGATCTCCCCGTTCTTGCCGCGCGCCTGTCGATTCTACCCAAGCTGCTCCACCTATACCGAACAAGCCATTCGCAGACACGGAGCCCTCAAAGGAATTGTCTTCGGAATCGGCCGGATTCTCCGTTGTCACCCCTGGCATCCGGGCGGTTATGATCCGGTGAAGTAATTTTGATCCATGGATAAACGCGCAATCATCGGCATCGCCCTTTCGATCCTCGTACTGGTCGTCTATCAACAATTGGTGACGCACTTTTACGGCCCGCCACCCACCGCTTCCGCGCCAGAGACGGAAAAAGGCGGCCCGGAAAAAGCTACGACGCCGGAGCAAAACACTGCGCCCTCGCCGGCACCGTCAATGCCCGCCGCACCCGCCGCTCTTCCGGCCTCTCGATCAGGCAAAGAAATCACGGTCGAGACTGACAATTACATCGCGGTGTTCACGACCCAGGGGGCCCGGCTTAAAAGTTTCAAGTTCAAAAAGTTCCGTAGCTCGGTGGATGAAAACAGTCCGCCTTTTGAAATGGTCCGGACGGCACCCGGCGTACCTCTGCCGCTGGGTATTCGTTGGCAGGCTCCGACACCGTTTGAAGACAGTGAACTGCTCTATTCAGTGAAGGGCGACGATCTCAAGCTCACCGGCGACAGCAAAGGCGCTTTGGTTTTTCAGGGCCGAAACGGCGACGGCTCCGAGGTCACGAAGTCTTTCACTTTCGTCGGCTCGTCATACCCAATCCAACTCGAGATCGCGGTGAAATCTGCCAATGCGACAGCGCCGATTCCCGAGGTTTTACTCACGGATCAGAGCGACCACACGGCGCCCAATCATGACGCTCCTTTTGAGGGATTTATTGCGCTGGTCGACAACAAGATCAAAAGAGAACCGCCGGCGGAAGCCGTCAAGGGACAAGAGTTTTCCGGCGATGTTTCGTGGGCCGGGTTCGGTCACACCTATTTTTTCTTCGCTTTGGTGCCTGACAACGGCGCGCAACATAAAGTGTCGGTTCGTCAAGCCGGCGCCGCTCTGGTGGGCGCGATCAGCAACGCGGCAGCCAGCGAGCGCTACACGCTATTTGTCGGCCCGAAAGAACTCGACATTTTAAAATCGCTAGGCAAAGGCCTTGAACGATCGATCGATTTCGGCTACTTCGGCTTCATCTCGATTCCATTTCTCTACGTCCTGCATTTCTTCCATCGCGTTAGTGGGAGTTACGGTCTCGACATTATTTTGTTGACGGTTCTGATCAAGATTTTGATGGCGCCGTTGACGCACAAAAGTTACGCGTCGATGAAGCAGATGCAGAAACTGCAACCGCAAATGGAGCGGCTCAAAGAGCGTTACAGCGACGACAAGGAAAAGCTCAATAAAGAGATTATGGAGCTGTACAAGCGTAACGGTGTCAATCCGCTCGGCGGTTGTCTGCCCATGGTGTTGCAGTTTCCTGTCTTTATCGGGCTGTACAACGCCTTGAGCACGCCCATCGAATTGCGCCATGCGCCGTTCATGTGGATCAAAGATCTTTCCCGTCCGGACTGGCAGTCGTTGCCCTTTAACGTGGGTGATTGGCATCTCGGCATTCCGATCCTCACCATCCTCATGGGCGCGAGCATGTTTTTACAGCAATGGATGACGCCGACTGCGGGAGATCCGAACCAGCTACTGGCTGGTCAACAATCTTCTTACCATCGGACAGCAATATTGGATCAATCGCACCGTGAAATAGGCCGCTCTTGATGAGGTTTGCGATATGGATTTCGTGGAAGCCGAAGGCGACACCATAGATGCCGCGATTGAAAACGCGCTCAAACTGCTCGGCGTCGAACGCGACAAGATCACCGTCGATATCATCTCCGAAGGGCGCAAGGGCATCTTGGGGTTTGGCACGCAGAAAGCGAAAATTCGCGCCGAACTGAGAAAATCGGTCCTCGACCGCAAAGCTGCTTCGGAGCCGAAACCGAATGTCGCTGAAGCGGTGGCTTTGCCAGTCGAGTCTGCCGCGGTGGTTGAAAAGGCGCAAGCGGCCTTGCGGGAAATTTTGCAACTCATGGGCGTTAAGGCCACCGTTGATCAGACGCGTTCGCCAAACGACGATGAAACGATTCTCGAAATCCGTGCGGATGATAGCGGCTTGCTGATTGGACGGAAAGGGCAGACGCTCGAAGCCTTGCAATATCTCGTGACCCGAATAGCCGGCGAGCGTCTTTCCTCCGAAGGCCCGCATATCGTCATCGACATCGAAAAGTATCGCGAACGACGGCGCAAAACCCTGGAAGACATGGCGCTGCGCCTTGGTGAAAAGGCTAAACGACAGAGAAAGACCGTCACCGTAGACGCACTCAGCGCGGCGGACCGTCGGATCATTCATGCTGCGCTTCAAGACGATCCTTGGGTGTCAACCAAAAGTCTGGGCCAGGGTTCGTATCGCCGGCTTTTGATCATTCCAGAAGGGGATCGCAGGAGAAAAGAGGGAGTCGATTCACCCCAACAGGAAAAGTCGACAGCGAAATCGCAGCCAAGAGGCGGCAACGTGCCGGCGATTGCAGAGTCTGAGGACGATGAATAGACCGCGTCTTGGGCCTGCAGTGGCGTGCCGTCATCAAAGAGCGCTTTGTTGACCCGCCGCCAGCCGTTCTCTATAGTAAACTCCGTGATTCAACGCCGTAAAACCAGAGAGATTCAGCTCGGCAACGTCAAAGTCGGCGGCGCTGCGCCGATCACCGTGCAGTCGATGACCAAGACCGACACGCGCGACGTGCGCGCCACTGTGCAGCAGATCTGGGACCTGGAAGCGGCCGGCTGCGACATCGTGCGCTGCGCCGTGCCGGTGCGTGAAGCCGCCGAAAAGCTCGGCGAAATCAAGAAGAAAATTCGCATCCCGCTGGTCGCCGACATCCACTTCAACTACAAGCTGGCCTTGATCGCCCTCGAACAAGGCGTCGACGGCCTACGCCTCAATCCCGGCAACATCGGTGCGCGCAAGTACGTCGAAGAAGTGGTGAAATCCGCCTCGGAACATAAGATTCCGATCCGCATCGGCGTCAATGCAGGCTCTTTGGAAAAAGATCTGTTGGAAAAATACAACGGACCGACGGCCGAGGGCATGGTCGAAAGCGGCCTGCGCCATATCCACATCCTCGAAGACGTCGGCTATCAGGAAATCAAAATCTCGCTCAAAGCCTCCGACCCGTTGATGATGATCGAGGCCTATCGCATGCTTGCCGATAAAGTGAACTACGCTTTTCATTTAGGTGTCACCGAGGCAGGTACGCCGGGCATCGGCACGATCAAGTCCGCGATCGGATTGGGCACCCTGCTCGCCGAAGGCATCGGCGACACGATCCGGGTTTCGCTGGCGGCCGATCCGGTCGAGGAAGTGCGCGTCGGCCGGGAGATTCTTAAGGCGCTTAAGCTAAAAAAAGAAGGGCTTACCTTCGTCGCTTGTCCGTCGTGCGGCCGCGCCGATGTCGATCTCGTCGGCTTGGCGAAAATGGTCGAAGAAAAGATGCTGCCCTACAGTAATCTCAATATTCATGTTGCCGTGATGGGCTGCGAAGTTAACGGCCCGGGTGAGGCCCGAGCCGCCGATCTAGGCGTAGCCGGCGGCAAAGGGATCGGCCTCATTTTCAAGAGAGGCGAAGTGATCCGCAAGGTTCCCGAAGCGCAAATCGTCGAAGCTTTGATGGAAGAAGTCGAAAAATTCGCGGCCGAAAAACAGGCAGAACAAGCGGCCGTTGCCGCCGATGCCTGACTGCTCTCTCCCTTTTTCAGCAATCTCAACCGGTTGCGCGCGCGGATTCGCAGCCGACAAACGTGACAGAGGATTTCACCACGACGGACGCGAAGAGCACGAAGACTAAAATTCTAACTATCCGAAATGTTCGTGTCCTTCGTGCGCTTCGTGGTCAACACTGCTTCATCGAAGGGCGCCGCACCAGGGAACCAGCACCAGACGAGGCGCGCACAAGCTGCGAATAATTTCACGCATCGCCAGACAAAGTTATGCTTTGGAGCAAGACCCTCATACCCACGCTCAAGGAAGATCCGGCGGACGCCGAAGTGATCAGCCACAAACTCCTCGTCCGCGCCGGCTTTATTAAGCAAGTCAGCCGTGGCGTTTATGATTATTTTCCCCTGGCGCTGCGGGTGATTCGTAAGATCGAGCAAATCGTGCGCGAGGAAATGAACCGCGCCGGCGCACAAGAACTGCTGATGCCGATTTCAGCGCCGGCTGAACTGTGGCAGGAGAGCGGCCGATGGGAGATGTACGGCAAAGAGCTGCTGCGTTTCAAGGACCGCAACGAGCGCGATTTCTGCCTGGGTCCGACGCATGAAGAAATTGTCACTGATTTGGTGCGCCGTTCCGTGCGCTCCTATCGCGAGTTGCCGTTTAATCTTTATCAGATTCAAACAAAATTTCGCGACGAACCGCGGCCGCGCTTCGGCTTGATGCGCGGCCGCGAGTTCATCATGAAGGATGCTTACAGTTTTCACACCGACGTTGAAGACTGCCGCCGGGAATACGACAACATGGTTCAGACCTATAAGCGAATTTTCACCCGCTGCGGTTTGAGTTTTCGCCCCGTCGAAGCGGACACCGGCGCGATCGGGGGAAACCAATCACATGAGTTTCAAGTGCTCGCGGAGTCCGGCGAGGACGCCATCGTTAGCTGCAATACCTGCGATTATGCCGCCAACGTGGAAAAGGCGGAAGTCAGAGCCGCCCGACCCGCTGGACGCGACATTGCCGAAGAGTCGCCGCAGCTGGAAAAAGTTTCGACTCCGGGAAAAAAGAGCGTCGCGGAGGTTGCCGAGTATCTGAAACTTCCCGTCGAAAGGTTTATCAAGACGCTGGTCTTCAAGACCGATAGCGGCGAGTTCGTCGCCGCGTTGGTGCGCGGCGATCACGAAATCAACGATCTCAAATTGCGCGCGGTATTAGGCGCCCGCGAGATTGCGTTGGCCGATGAAGCCTCCGTGGCCGCGGCCGCCGGAGCGATGCCTGGATTTCTCGGGCCCATCGGCCTAAAGCTGCGCATGATTGCCGACCTGTCGGTTCACGGCATGCGCGCGGCGGTGACCGGTGCGAACGAAGCCGACGCTCACTTCATTCAAGTCGATCAGGAACGTGATTTCACCCCTTCCGCATTTGCCGATCTGCGACTCGCGGTCAGCGGCGATCCCTGTCCGCGTTGCGATTCCGGAACACTTGAGACCCATCGCGGCATTGAAGTCGGCCAAGTTTTTTATCTCGGCACCAAATATAGCGTCGCGATGGGCGCGACCTACCTCGACGCCGAGGGACGCGAACGGCCCATTGAAATGGGCTGCTACGGCATCGGCATTAGCCGCTTGGTCGCCGCCGCCATCGAGCAGAATCACGACGCCAACGGCATCATCTGGCCGTTTTCGCTCGCGCCGTTTCAAGTCCTGCTCCTGCCGATCAACTACAAGGACAAAGCGATTCGCGAAGCCGCCGATAAGTTGTATCAAGAATTGCAACAAAACGGCGTAGAGGTTTTGCTTGACGACCGCGACGAACGCCCTGGGGTGAAGTTCAAAGACGCCGATTTGGTAGGCATTCCCTTGCGTGTGACCCTCGGTGCCAAAGGGTTGGAAAAGGGCTGTATCGAACTCCGCTCGCGCCGCGACAGTAAGACCGAAGAGATCCCGGTGGCCGATAGTGTAACGAAGATCCGCGCAGTTCTCACACAGGCGCTACAGGCATAGATCATGGCTTCAAAGCTCGAGCTGGTTCGTCGACGCGGATCCATGCGCGAGCGATTGATCGTCGCCCTCGACGTCGACAATCTCGAACAAGCGAAAGATCTGGTTCGACTCCTCGCCCCGGAAGTGGGCATGTTCAAGATCGGCAAGCAGCTTTTCACCCACGCCGGGCCCCAGGCGGTGCGCCTGACTCAAGATCTCGGCGGCGAGATTTTTCTCGACCTAAAATTCCACGACATTCCCAATACGGTCGCAAAGGCCGCCAT
>VBKX01000701.1 GCA_005879435.1 Deltaproteobacteria bacterium | reverse complement strand
ACAGCTTCGGCAGGCGCAAAAGATGGAAAGCATCGGCACCCTCGCCGGCGGCATCGCGCACGACTTCAACAACATCCTCAACATCATCCGAGGCTATGCGACTCTCATCGGGCAGCAACCCACAGCCGGATGGCAAATCACGAAAAGTTTGAAAGTCATCGATCAGGAAATTGAGCGCGGCGCATCCGTGGTACGGCAGCTCCTGGCAGTGGCGCGCAAGACGGAGACACATTTAGCCTCCCTCGATGTCAATGACATCGTGTTGAAGGTATGCGAATTGATCAAAACATTTCCCAAAACCATCACCGTGGCATTGAATCTTGAACGGGACGTGCCATCCGTCTTGGCAGATCCAAATCAAATGAGCCGAGCGCTCCTCAACGTCTGCGTTAACGCTCGCGATGCGATGCCGACGGGTGGCCAGCTCTCGATTAGAACAGAAACGGTCGACGCCAACAAAGTACGCGACCGACGCTTTGACGGCGGCGTCAATGGGTATATCTGCATTGCCGTCAGCGATACCGGAACAGGCATGAAAGATGAAGTGCGCGGCCGGATCTTTGAGCCCTTCTTCACCACCAAAGGCATTGGTGAGGGAACGGGGCTAGGACTCGCCATTGTCTATAGCATTATAAAAGAGCACAACGGTCTCATCGAAGTGGACAGCGTGGCCGGGCACGGCGCGACGTTTCGGCTCTATTTACCTATTCAGTCCGGCGAACAATCGGTTGCCGATGCGCCAAAGAAAAGTGCAGCCTCCGGTGGAATACACCCTAGTCGTAGCGGAACGGTTTTAGTCGTGGAAGACGAGGTGGCCCTCGTTCAGCTTCTTAAAAAGCTCTTGTCTCAAGCCGGCTACCGTGTGCTGGCGGCTATGGACGGTGAAGAAGCGATCGATCTCTACCAAAATCACAAGGCAGAGATCGACGTCGTACTGCTCGATCTCGGTTTGCCCAAAATCACCGGTTTCGATGTAATTCCCAGGCTGAAAGAGCAAAACCCTGGCGTCAATATTATTATCACCACCGGCTATCTGGAAGCAGACTTGAAAGCGAAACTCTTCCGCACCGGCGTGAAGGATTGCATCCACAAACCCTATTTGGTCGATGACGTTATAGAAAGGATCGGGACTCTACTTGAAAACTCCTGGACTGCATCCAACGAAGCCTGACCGCCAAGGGTGTCGAAACGCTGCCAACGTTTTCTGCGTTGGATAAATTACCCGATTCGGAAGATTGTCCGCGATGACGGTAGCCATCTTCGTCTCGTGTTCTTGGCAAAGATTTTTTCGCCCCGAATCGAACGACCGTCGCGATTGATTCTGCGCGCATTCCTTACTCGAGTCTTACTCGCTGTTCCGAATCTCGTGGGACAGGACAGTAATCTTCTGTAAATTCTGCGCCTCTGCAGTGAAGAATAGTCCGGAGATCTCACCACCCCGACTTTATAATCTGCCGATTACTTTCCCCCGCTCGCTAGTGTCCCGAAGAACCCGCCGTGCTCCAGCTCGCGCATCAGCGACTGATCCATGAAACGCTCGGCATCGACGCCCTTCGCAGCCGGATTCTGCTGCGCATAAAGATCGAGGGCGGTCTTGATCCCTTCTGGCCGTGGATAGGGACGATCTTCCAGGTCGCGCTGGTAATGATCGATCGCCTCGCTCAACTCATCCTTCGCCGCCCCCGGAATATAGCGCTCGATGATCCGGATCGAAGCCTCGCGTTCATGCTTGTAGAAGTAAACGCCTTCGACGAATCCCTTGAGCAGATTCAACACCATCGGCCGGCGGCTGGCGATCAATTGCCGCGTCGTCACCACGCTGGAACCCGCGAAAGGAATTCTGAGCTCATGCAGATTGACCATAATGCGATAACCCAGCCACCGCGCCCGCCCAACGTAAGGCGGAGACAAAACAGCGCCCTGCGTGTTGGCGCTCTGCATCGCCGCGAATCGCGTCGGCACGCCGCCGATCTGCTGGTATTGCACGTCCGATTCGGCCAGGCCCAAATGCTTGACGGCCTCTCGCCCGGCGATGTGGGTGAGATCGCCGAGGCGCTGAATCGCGATGCGCTTGCCTTTTAACTGCTTCGCGTCGGTGATCTCCGGCGCCACCACCAAAGATTGATTGATGTAATTGCTCAAGCCGGCGATCATAACCAGATCCGCGCCCTTGAGCACGGGCGGGATCATCACACCGGCGGACATGATCGCAAACTGCACTTCGCCGGCCATGATCGCTACCGGCGCCAATCCGCCGGCCATGTAGATCGGTTTCACGTCGAATCCGTGTTTCTTGAATACGCCGCTGTCTTGAGTAACCCACAACGGCGCGGTGGCGACGGTACCCGCTGCGCTGTACCCAAAGTTCATGCGCTCGAGCGCCGGCGACTCCGCGCCTTGCGACGAGAGCGGTGCTGTCAAGAGAAGTAGTACTGAAAAGAGCGGAATATGCCGCGAGATCGTGCTTCCAAGCCTTATGCGAATGGCGGTCATAATGCTTCCGATTTAGAAACTTGCGGAGGCGCATCGCGTAAAACAAGCGCGTGTGATTCGAAAACCTGGATTTTTGCTTCTGGTTCCTATTCTTGGTCCTTCGTCTTCGGTTTCTCACGCAGGGCGCCGGACCAGTTGGTATTTTCCTTGGAAATGAGCGACTCAACGTTACTGACAAAAGCATGAAAAGAGTTTTCGCCCTCGTAGGGAGGACTCTTCGTCAAGAACAGAAACTTTTCGTGTTTGAGACTCTCAGCGGTGGCTCGGTACTCGATCCAGTTCTCCTGGAATCTGTACAATGAAACAATGCCGGCGATAACGGCAACGCATACACCCATGGAACCAACGATGATCTTCAGTGCGGCAGTATCTGCCGTGATCTGATTGACCAGAAATGGGCTCGCGCTCGCGAATGCGATTTCAATGAGGCGAAGTGCTCTAAACCAAATCTGATTCGATCGACTTTTCGCGCTATACCAATGAATCTGTTGGTCGAGGCGGGCCTCGATATATTCTTCAGGTGTCATATTTACTCGTGCATCAAGTCGGGTAACCGCCGGTCCGACAGGCAAATGAACTTTCTGGGCGACGCGTATACTGATGCAGCGGCGGCAATGGCCCCGGGGATTGGAAAATAAGTGCCCCCAACGTCTCCCTCCGTCGCTGTCTTTGAATATCGAGGGTCGCGTCAGCGCTTTTCGGCGGGCGTGGAAGTCGCCGGGCCCATGCCCCACACTTGAATGACGGCCTCTTCGTTTTTTGCGCCATCGTAATGGACCTTGCCGCCGTAATGGACGACGTAGCTCCCGGCGGGTACCGGCACGGTGCTGTCCGGATCGAACTTCTCGCCTGTGCCCATCCACCACGTGCCCGACAATACAACGAAGAAACGGTCGTTGGGATGGAAATGCGGCCGGCTCATGTTTCCCGGCAGCCATCTGAGGCGCACCACGTACGGGCCCGGCTTGCTGGGATCGCCGAACAGCACCGCAGATTCATTGGTGCCCGCCGCGTTGCGGACCCATTTGATGTCGCCGGGGGGTTTTGAAATCCACCGCGCTGCGATCGACGTCCGCCGCATCGCTCGCTGTCACTACGAGTATCATTCCGACCATCGCGAGGAAAATCCTGCGCGTCACCACATTCATTTCGCCTCCCATCATCAATGTCCAAGAGTGAAAGCGTTCATGCACTCCACTCGGCTCAACTGCCATGCAGCGGTCAATCGCGCTGAACGATTTGAACTGCCGTTATTCCTTGCACGACGATATCATCGTCGTAAAACCGGTTACCCGCCTCCACGCTGATCCGGGCCACTGTCGGCGTAGCCGGGCTGCACGACTGAATCGATAAAATACCGCCCGCCTTTGGCAACAACCTCGGCACCGCGCTTTAGCGCTTTGGCCAACGCCTCAGAGGTCGAAACCGGAACCTCGCTGTCAAAGCCTTGCGCTCGCGCCATCGCGACCAAATCGACGCGCGGATCGTCGATACGCTGGCCGATCCAACGATTCTGCGCCGGCCGGCTGCGCATTTGCGCGACGCGCTCCTGGTGCATCTCGTCGTTGAAGTACGAGCGATTGTCGGCGACCACGATCATCATGGGAATCCCGAAGTGGGCCGCCGTCCAAAGCGCGTTCACGCCCATCAAATAATCGCCGTCGCCGATGACGCCGACGGTCAGCCGATCACTGTCCTTGAGAGCCAACGCGGCGCCGATGGTGTGCCCGGGCCCGGTGCCGACGGCGCCGCCGCCGTCGTTGCCCATGAAAGACAAGGGTCCGTCGAACTCGTAGGCTTCCCCCGGCCAGCCGAGCGGCAGACGAGCGAAAGTGATCGGACGTTTCTTGGCAAACTCCCGCACCGTCATCGCCATGTCCCACAAGGTCATCGACCCGCCGTGTCCGGTAGTCGATTTGCTCAAGCTCGCACTGTTCCAATGGGCGAGGCCTTTCATCTCCGGTCGAGTTTTCGTTTTTGACGTTTTCTTAGCGTCAAGCTCATAGAGCAGCTGCGCGATGAATGAATCGGGCTCGGCATGAATCGGAATATCAACCGCAGGCAAAGCTTGATGGTCCATGCTCCATCCATTGGTGCGATAACTGTCAACGGAACAATGGATGATGCTCTTGTCCGCGGGCTCCTGCGTTTGCGCGGCACCGAGGGCGAGGCGAAATACACCGGCCAGATCCAGCCAATCGAGGCTGATAATGAGATCGGCTTTTTTGATCAACGCGGCCGCGGCTTTGTTCGGGCGCAGGCACGGCGCGGCCAGATGGAGCGGGTGCGTCGTCGGAAACGATGCCGCATCATTGCTGCTGGTCAATACGGCGGCGCCGATCGCTTCGGCAAAGTGCACACGGCGATCCCAGTCGGCCTGCTTGCGCGACACCCGCCCCATCAAGATGAGGGGAAATGTTGCTTTGTCGATCGCTGACAGAGCTTGCAGCACGGATGCGTACGGTGCCGCGGGAGAAGGCGCCGGTGCGAAACGCGCCGGGTCCGGGACCGAAACTGCTTCTGTGAGCGCCGACTCCTGCAGACCCGCGTCGAGACAAATATAAACGGGACCGTAGGGTGCGCTGCGCGTGATCTGATTCGCCCGCAGCACGGACTCGACCGCGGCTTGCGGCGAAGCCGGCTGATCGTCCCACTTCGTGTAATTGCGAATCATCGACGCTTGATCCTTCGACGTGTGGATCCAGTCGATCCACGGCCGGCGCCGATGCGCATCCACGGGACCCGTCGCGCCGAAGATGATCATCGGCGTGCGATCGCACCAGGCATTGAAAATCGGCATGGTCGCATGCATCAGTCCGACGTTGGAGTGCAATGCCACGGCCATCGGCTCCTCGGTTACCTTGCCGTAACCGTCGGCGATCGAGACCGCGTGTTCTTCGTGCAGGCAAATCACCATCTGCGGATTGCTGTTGCCGAGATAGTTGACGATGCTGTCGTGAAAGCCGCGATAGCTGGCGCCCGGCACCAGCGCGATGTATTTGAGGTTGAGCCGTCGGGTAACTTCGGCGACGACGTCGCTGCCCCATTTCATTTGCGGTTTTCCCAGATTTTCCGGCCGGTCGATCTCGATCTTTTTCGTTTTCCGACTTTTCATCGGCGTCGCTTTCCTGACGATTTCCGCTTTCACTCGATCCCCTCCCGTAATATCGTTGCGCTCCGTCTCAGCGTTGGCCCCCGATCGCCCTCGTTTACGAACACCAACCACAAGCACGGCTTCTCGGAACTCACGCGCCGCGCGGTTTTTATGCGTTTCCCTTGGCGTACTTGCCGGTCAGCTGTGGCGTGAAACCTTCAAGCCCCTTCTCCTGTCGTTGCAGCCGTGTTTCTCTTGCCCAGGTGCGCTTGAGATCGTCGCGGATCTTCACGTGCAGCCGGCCGAGCGGCTCAGTTTCGAGCTCGACCAGGTCGCCGTCTTGAAATGGATTCAAACCGCGGTGATTCGTGCCGCAGGCGAGGACGTCGCCCGGTTCGAGCGGATGGATCGAGCTCACCCATTCGACGCAGCGCGGAATCTTGTGCGCCATGTCGCTGGTGTTGTAGCTCTGCATCAACGTGCCGTTGTTCCACAACCGCACCTGAAGATTGAGCGGGTCTTTAATTTCGTCGGCGGTGACGAGGTACGGACCCATCGGACCGAAGGTGTCGCGTGACTTCATCTGATAGAACGTATTGCCCGACGGCGGCAAGCCGCGCGCCGAACCGTCGATAAAATTGACGTAGCCAAAAATGTATTCCATCGCCTTAGCCGCGGGCACATTGGACGCGCGCTTGCCGATCACCAGAGCCAGCTCGGCTTCACCTTCGAAGATGGTCGCGGGCACGTCGGGCAACACCAGCGTGTCATTGTCGCCAATGACGCAGTTCGGCGATTTGTGAAATGCGTTGATCGGCGCTGGCTCCTTGCGTGTGCCGTCTTCCATGTAATTCACCGCCATGCAGTCGATGTTCACCGGCTTTGGCAGCGGCGGCCGGATGCGCACGCTCTTAAGCGGAATCCCGTTGCTGGCGGCGGCAGTCTTTTCGAGCGCGCCGCGATAGTCCCCAAAGCGCTCGATCAGCCCGCTGATCAAGTTGTGCGGCCCGGTGTGTGGAACATCGCGCACCAATTGAGACACGTCCACGACCGTATCGGCCTTCACCACGCCCAGTTTGAATTCGTCGAAAAATAAAAGTTTCATTTGCTCCTCCTAAAAATTGTCCGAAATAGTACGAGTATGCGATCATTTCTTCAAGGAAAAAAATATCGGTGGGATTCGAAGTGCTCAAACCGTTTGCTGTCTGAAGGCGATTCAGCAGCGACTTTTGCTCAACGGTTCAAGAGCTCGAAGCGAAAGAGAATGGATGCCAGGAAATCTACCAACGATCTTTGCCCATCGACCAGCGGTCCAAGCTCGCCAAATATTCGCGAAACAGCACCATCCGCATCGCTACCGCGCGGCGCACGCGGTCTTGCCTATCCTCGGTCGTCGCGTAACACTTGAGAAACTGTTGCGGCACGCTGCCGTGTCCCTCTTCGTCCTCCGTGATACGCCGATACGGCTGCTTGATCCATTCGGGAACATCAGGCGACTTGAGGCACATTTGGATTAAATAATTCGCCACGGTTTCGCCGGCGAGAGAGAGGCCGGCAATGCGCTCGCAGGTATCGTTGAGCCCTTCCATCGCATTGAACATAGCGATCTGCGCCGGCAGCGGCTTATAGTCGAATGGCTCCGCGCCGAGATCGCGGATGCGCTTGGATAAAATTTGCGCATGAACCATTTCTTCGTGCGCCGATTCCGCCATCGTCGCTTTGACCTCCAGCT
>VBKX01000698.1 GCA_005879435.1 Deltaproteobacteria bacterium | reverse complement strand
ACGCCAAGGCTTTAGCGCGCGGCGAGTCGCGTGCGCTCACTGATGTGAAATCGCGTGACGCTCAACAGATCAACGGTAAACCGGAAAAACAGCGAAAGGTTAAAAGATATGCGTTATGGATGGCGTGCTCGAATGGGTCACATTGCCCCGGCGATTCTCGACACCTCGGGCGAAGAAATGCGCAAGCTTTTACCGGAAGGAGTGCTTCACGTTGGTCTCACGATCAGCGAGCCGATCCAAACCTTGGGTGCGGCACAAGCGGCATCGGCTTTTGCGCAGATGTGTGGATGCCGGTAAAAGACTGGCCGCGGAGAAGGTCGACGTGCTCATCTGTGGCGGCGCTCCCGTGGCGTTGTCGAAAGGCCCGTCAGGCGACGCGGAATTGTCGGAGTTGCTCGGGCGCGAAACCCAATTACCCGTCGTGATGGCGAATGGTGCAGTCGTGGAAGCGTTGCGTTCCTTGGGCGCGCGGTCGGTGATTGCGGTCAGTCCTTTTGTCGAAGCGCGCAATCAAGAAATTCGCGCCTTTCTCGAAGCCAGCGGTTTCAAAGTTTTGGCGACCGCGGGCCTTGGCCTGATAAAAAATATCGATTTCGCCAGTCAATCGCCTGAAGCGGCATTTAATCTCGCTCGTGGATTAGCGCGCGAGCACCCGTCCGCGGATGCAATCTACATTGCGTGCCCGCGCTGGCCGTCGGTCGATATCATCGCCGCGCTGGAAGCCGATACGGGAAAGACAGTCGTAGCCGCCCCGGCCGCCATGGTTTGGGGCGCCCTCAAAGCGCTGAAAATTTATGACTGCCGGTCAGGTTTCGGCCGATTGATGGAGAGTTTACGCGTTAACGGTTCGCATCGGAACGCCGGCGGCCAGTGAGAAAGTTACAATGAGCGGCGAACCACGGCACGGTTAGCTCCGAAGCGGTCAAGCATGGTTTTAACGCGCGGGATTAATATCCTCACCGGCCTTGGGCTGATCGGCCTGACGTGTTTTTTTCAATCCTTCTCCTACGCTCAAGAAGTCTTTCGCGTCTCCTATGGCGGTTACAATGAGACTGCGGCGCCGATGTGGGTGGGTATTGAAAAGGGATTTTTCAAAAAATACGGCATTGACGCTTCCATGATCCAAGTGCGCAATGGCGCACTCAGCGTCGCCACGCTGGTGGCGAAAGAAGTCGAGGCCGTTTATCCGGCGCAATCGACCATTCTGAGCACGGTCTCCGGAGGCGTCAAACTTAGTTGCATCGCCAGCGCGATCAACAAGATTCCCCGCAGTTTGATTGTCCGTAAAGAAATCAAAGGCGTCGAAGATTTGCGCGGGCGGAGCGTCGGCGTGCAGAGTATCGGCGGCGGCTTTTGGTTGCAGACGATGATCATCCTCGACCACCTCGGCGTCGATCCCGATAAGTTCGATCTAAAGATTCGCGTTATCGGTGACGGGCAGGTGATCGCCCAGGCCCTGATGGCGGGGAATATCGACGTCGCGGCGATGACGTATGGTTTGAGCGAAGCGTCGCTCAAAGCGGGATTTCGCTCTTTGGCCGACGCAGCCGAGCTCAAGGCGCCGTATCAAGGGCCGAGTCTCTGTGCGCTCAAGGATGTGATCGCGAATCGTGCTGATTTTTTTCTCCGTCTCACCAAGGGGCTGGCCGAATCCAGCGCGTTTATTCTTGAAAACAGCAACAGAAGCGACGTTCTCAAGGTCCTGCAAAAAAATCTCCGGCTGTCCAAAATAGATGAGGCGGAAGCTTCGTACAAGGTGCTCCGGCTGATGACCACTTTAGATTTAGCGCCCAATCCAGCGGCTTATAAAGCCGTGCAGCGCATCGTTGCGCGACTGAATCCGAAGATCAATCAAGTCGATCTCGACCAGATCATCGACGCAAGATTCGTCGGCAAGCTTGAATCCGGAGGCTTCTTGGCGGAGCTGCGGCGAAAGGCGAAGCAATAAATACTCGAACACGCCGGTCAATCCGCGCCGAATAACTCTAACGTTTCCGGCGCGAATAATTCGTTCACCGCAAATTCTCTCTGGGTCAATCCTTGTTCGTGAGAATACTGTGTCGCCGCGTTCAGGGTTGGAAGATTCTTTTTCACGCCATAAGGATAAACATCTTTGCCTAAGACTTGCCGAGCGTATTCTAAATCCAAATTCACCCAAGGCAGCGACGACAAGCCTTCTTCATAATCTTCGAAGGCGATGTGTTTCGCTGCCTCGAACCCTTGCGCCAGGCGGACCGCAAGGGTCGGATCTCGATCGTAGATGGCGCGACGAATCACCACCATGTGCATGATCGGAAAGATTTGCGTCCGGCGATAATATTCGGCTTCGACGTCTCTGACGTCGTTGAAGAGACGCTTGACGACAGGTGAGCCCGTAAGAAATGCGCGCGGCGGCTGAGTCACAGCGAGGGCATCGAGTTCGCCCGCTTCAAACAGAGCGTCGAGAGTCTGCTCCTTGCCGATGTTATCTATACGAATCCCCGGCGGAATTTCGATGGACACGTGCTCGGAGCGGCGACGAAACCAATGAATGTCCTGCGGCGCGACGCCGTACTGATGCTGCAATAGACCGCGCACGAACAGCAGCGCAGTCATCGAGTAGTCGGCGATGCCGACCTTCTTGTCTTTAAGATCCTCCGGCTTCGTAATCCCGGCCCGGGTATTGATCCAGATATAGGAATGGCGAAAAACCCGGGACGGAAAAACCGGAATCGCCACGAATCGGCGATCGTTCTTGCCGAGCGCAATCATGTAATTGGATAACGACATCTCCGACGCGTCGAACTCTTCGTCGTGCAACATGCGCAAAAATATCTGCGACGGCGGCGAGATGTTGACGAATTTTAGCTCGACGCCGTCCACTTTGACCCTGCCGTCCGCCAGCGCGCGGGTGTGGGCGTAATCGCGGCAGCCGATCGTTATTGTTCCATTTGCCATCATTCCCTCCGGTGCTTGTGCAATTGAGCGCCTCGAATTTAGGTGCAACGGGGGCAAGAAGTCAACGCCGAGGGACGGAATGCGGCGCTTAGACGTGATCGTATTGTCTAGACAGGTATGGGCGAATGCGCTAAGTGATGCTCGAAAGGAGAGCACTCATGGGCATGCTCAAGCTTGACGCCGTGGTTCATTGGTCGATCCCGGTGAACAACCTCGAAGAGGCGGAGAAGTTTTACGGCGAGATTCTCGGGTTGGAACATGTCGGCAGACTTGCCAACTCGCCGCAGTCCTGTTTTCGCATTGGCGGCCACAATATCATTCTCTGCCAGCGTAAAGACCCGATCGTTCGAACCGTCGAGCAAGACGGCCGCTTGCATCATGCCTTCGACGTCAGCCCGGAGATGTTCAATCAAGCCTGCAAACTTTTTCATCGGCTCGACGTCAAGATTCAAGAGCCCGTGGATTACCGCCCGGGTGGATTTTTCACCGGCAGACAACTCTTTGTCCTCGATCCGAGCGGGAACCGCATCGAGCTGCGCGACGCGAGCTGGAAGGCCGGAATGCCGACGCCAACGTACGAGGAAATCGTCAATTCGTGATCGTGTTTCGTGGCGCGTGTTTGTCTCAGCCCCACGATCGCGACTAGGCAAAAGTATGAAACTACTATTATCCGTCGGAGTCGCTGTCGGACTTTTGTTTGTTTCGACCATCACGCTTGCGACGGACAAGATTCGCATCAGCGGCGGCGGCATAACGCCGCTCCATGCGATAATCTGGGTCGCCAATCAAGAGGGCCTGTTCAAGAAATACGGATTGGAAGTCGAATATTTGACGATGAACAGCGGCACCTTGGGCGTGCAGACGCTGCTTTCCAATGAGAGTCAGTTCCTTTTTTCCACCGGCGCGCTGGCGATCACCGCTAACGTACAAGGCGCAGACCTCGCGATGATTACCGGTGGATTTAACCTGTTTGCTTTCAAGGTCGTCGGTCGACCGGACATCAAGAGCATTCAGGATTTGCGCGGCAAGAAAGTCTCCATTAGCCAGTTCGGCTCCGCCACCGATTTTGCCGTCCAGTCAAGTTTGGAAAAGTTCGGCGTTGATCCCAAGCAAGTCACCGTGATTCAGCTGGGCGCCAGCTCGAATCGGCTCACGGCTTTAATCAATGGCGCCACCGAAGCGTCGTTGTTCACCGAACCCTTTGCCACCATGGCGATCAAAAAGCACCGGATGAATCTGCCGCTCGACATGGCGGATGCCGGTATGCCTTATCCGCAGAGTTGTCTCATGATCAAGCGCAGCTACTTGGATGCGAATCGCGACAAGGCGACGAACGTCGTCAAGGCGCTCATCGAAGGCATGTTCCTCGCCAAGAGAGATCGCGCCTTAACGATTCAGGTCATCAAAAAGTATATTCGTGCCGACGACGAAGTTTACGGCATCGGTTACGATTATTTTTTAGGGAAACATGCCGAAGGTCTGCTGAGCATGCCCGACCGTAAAGGAGTCGAGTTGGTCATTGGCCAGTTAGCCAGGACGAATCCAAAAGCCAAGGGTCAAACGCCGGAGACACTCCGAGTGTTCGAACCGGGCCTCCTCGACGAGATCAAGAAGAGCGGCTTCATCGACAAATTACGAAAGTAATTGGGGTTGGCCCGGCGTCAGCGCGATTGATATT
>VBKX01000700.1 GCA_005879435.1 Deltaproteobacteria bacterium | reverse complement strand
GGAATCTGACGTTTAATATTTGGAATCGCAGCACAGTACGCCATTAGGCTTGGCCCACCGCTTTTCGCATCCCGCGGATGGTTTGTGCATAATCGGGGGTCTTGAAGATTCCCGAGCCTGATACGATGACTTCAGCGCCTGCGTTGACAATGCGGGCGATGTTGTCGGTTTTAACACCGCCGTCGACCTCGACTAGAATCGGCGACTTACGTTGGTCGATTAATTTCCTCACTTCGGTAATTTTCGGCAGCACATCCGGAATGAAGGCCTGCCCACCAAAACCGGGAAACACCGTCATCATGAGAATCATGTCGATGTTTTTGAAGCAGCTTTCAACCTTGCTCACTGGAACGTCTGGATTCACGGCGATGGAAGCCTTGGCGCCGAGTTCGCGGATTTTATTCAACGTCGCATTGGGGTTTGGACAAGTATCGGGATGAATGGAGATCCAGTTCGCGCCCACTTTGATAAATTCCGGCGCATACTTGTCGGGATCTGTGATCATCAAGTGAACGTCCAGCGGAATTTTCGTTACTTTGCGCACCCATTCCACGACTACCGGGCCGATGGTGATGTTGGGCACGAAGTGGCCGTCCATGACGTCCACGTGCAGCCAATCGGCCCCGGCTGCTTCGACGGCTTCGATTTCGTCTTTCAGCCGGCTAAAGTCCGCGGAAAGAATCGACGGCGCAATTTTCAATTCACGCATTCAGGAAACCTTTCGCATGCGCGCGGCAAAAAAGCCGTCGGCATTATCGCGATGCGGCAACGCCTCGAAGTATTTGTCCCTGACCATATGCCGCGCACTATCTGGAAGATAGCGCGCGGCATCTTGCAACTCAAACTCAGCGTGCCGCACCAGAAATCTTTCCACGTTCCGTGCATTCTCCTCGCGGGTAAGCGTGCAGGTCGCGTAAATCAGGACACCGCGCGGTTTCAAATAAACCGCGACATGGTCGAGGATCTTTGACTGTAGGCAGCTCAGCCGTTCAATGTCACGCTCGCCGCGCTGCCATTTAATTTCAGGATGAGAACGCAACGTGCCGAGGCCGCTGCACGGCGCATCGACTAACGCGCGATCGTAGGGAGCGTGGCCGAAAGCGGATAATGCCCGAGTTGCGTCCGCGCGCTGAGCACGTAATGAAGTAAGGCCCAGTCGTGCGGCGTTCTCGCATATTTTTTCGATTCCACGGGCCGAAGTGTCGATCGCGCTCACGGTGCCTTGGTCGCGCATGAGTTCCGCGACGTGCGTGCTCTTGCCGCCTGGCGCGGCGCAGGCGTCGAGGATTCGCTCGCCGGGGAGGGGCGAGAGCAAAAACGCCACGAGCTGGGATGACTCGCCCTGAACTTGAAAAAGCCCCTCCACAAATCCCGGCAGGCTATCCACCGCGCCACCCGATTGTACGCAAATTCCCTGCGGTGAGCGCTTGGTTGCGATTGCGGTGACCCCGGCGTCTGAGAACCGTTGCAGGAGTTCGTCCCTGCTGCACTTGATGGTATTCACGCGCAATACCAGCGGCGCATTGTCATTGTTCGCGCGCATTAACTCTTGCGCCGGTTCGACACCGAATTCTTCGCACCAGCGCTGCACCAGCCATTCAGGATGAGAATACTCGACGGCGATTGATTTGACCGGTTCGT
>VBKX01000699.1 GCA_005879435.1 Deltaproteobacteria bacterium | reverse complement strand
TCCAAACCGATGTTAAAGACCGCCGCCGCAACTGCGGAGCCCGCAGAGCCAAAGACAATTCTGTCCGCTGCCGAGATGGGGGCTCGCCAACGCGAGATCTCGGTTTCGGAATTTTTCACCAAGAACCGCCACTTGCTCGGCTTCGACAATCCGCGCAAGGCTCTGCTCACCTGCGTCAAGGAAGCCGTCGATAACGCCCTCGATGCGTGCGAAGAAGCGGGACTATTACCTGAAGTCGTGGTCAAGCTCGAAGTCGCATCGAACGGTGGCGCAGCGCCGGCGCCGAGCCAGGCAAACCGTTTCCGTGTGACCGTCGTCGACTACGGCCCCGGTATTGTGCGTCAACAAATTCCGCGAATCTTCGCCAAACTGCTCTACGGTTCGAAATTTCACCGCCTGCGCATGAGCCGCGGCCAACAGGGCATCGGCATCTCGGCCGCCGGCATGTACGCGCAACTAACGACCGGTAAGCCGGTAAAGATTATCTCGCGCACCGGCGCGCGCGCGCCCGCGCATTATTTCGAGGTTCAGATCGACACCAAAAAAAACGAACCGCGGATCTTCGAGCAAAAGCAGATCGACTGGGAAAATCACCGCGGCACCCAGGTAACGCTGGAAATCGAAGGCCGCTATCAAAAAGGACGAGGTTCGGTCGACGAATATCTGGAGCAGACGGCGATCGCCAATCCGCACGTCAAGCTCGCGTACCACACGCCCGAGGGCGATACCAAAGAATATCCTCGGACCATTGACGAGCTGCCGCCGCAGCCGCGTGAAATCAAACCGCATCCTTACGGCATCGAATTCGGCATGATGCTGAAAATGCTCCACGACACCAAGAGCCATTCGCTCTCGGGATTTCTGTCGAGCGAGTTTAGCCGAGTTTCGTCCAATCTCGCCCAGGAAATTTGCAAGGCGGCCAAGCTATCGCCCGATACTCGGCCAAGAAATCTCCACGGCGCCGCCGCCGAAACATTTTATAAGGCGATTCAATCCACCAAGATCATGGCGCCGCCGAGTAATTGCATCTCGCCCATCGGCGAGAAAGCGATCCTGCACGGCTTGTATAAACAAATCAAAGGCGATTTCTACACCGCCGTGACGCGGCCGCCAGCAGTCTACCGCGGCAATCCGTTTGTCATCGAAGCGGGCTTGGCTTTCGGCAAAGGGCCGGAACAGGCGGCGGGCAAACCCGAGCAGCCGAAAGTTCCCCTCGCCGAAGGAGAGAGTCACGACGACGATAATGAGCTGGCGAGTGTCATTCGCTACGCTAACCGCGTGCCGCTGCTCTACCAGCAGTCCGCTTGCGCCACTTTCAAAGCGGTGCTCGATACCACTTGGCGCAACTACGGGGTGGCGCAATCCAGAGGCGCCCTGCCCGCCGGGCCGATGGTGATCTTCGTCCACATGGCATCGGTTTGGGTGCCGTTCACGAGCGAGTCGAAGGAAGCGATCGCCGACTACGACGAGATCAGAAAAGAAATCAAGCTCGCTTTGCAGGAGTGCGGACGACGTCTCGGTGTTTTTCTGCGGCGGCGCGAGCGCGCCAAAGGCGAGTTTCGCCGGCGCAATATCTTCGAGCTGTACATCGAAGAAGTCGTCGAAGCGTGCAACCGACTCAAGGGCGGCAAGCTCGCTAAAGAAAAGCTCAAGAACCAACTGCAAAAGATCGCCGCGAAACGCACCGGCGGCGAGAAAACGGATGAGATACTCGGGCGCGACGGCGGCGGACCGGAAGGTCTGCCGCATTCGATTATCGTCACCGCCGAAGGCACCGAAGGCGAGGCTCCGGTGTTGCCCCGCAACGAGCAAAACGATGTCGAAGCTGCGCAAGAAGTCGCGGCCGATGAGCAAGAACCGGCATTGCCGACGATGACAAAGGGAAAGCCCAAATCAAAAACCAAGGGCAAGAACAAAGCGGCAAAAGTTACCAAGCAGCGCGGCGCACAGGCCGAAAGTACAAAGCAAATGACATTGGG
>VBKX01000161.1:646-3666 GCA_005879435.1 Deltaproteobacteria bacterium | reverse complement strand
CCATCAGCTGCACGTCGGCGTCGTTACCGACCGACACGGTCGATACCGTAATGCCGTCGCGCGCCATGCGCGCCGCGAGTGAATGAAAGTCCGCCTTGTCCGTCAGTCCATCGGACAGCACGATCACATGTTTGATCGCCGCTTGCTTGGCAGCGATACCACGATGGGCTTCAAGCATCGCTTTGTAGAGATCCGTGCCACCGTCGGATTCCAAAGACGACAGCCGTTCCGAAATCCATTCACCCTTGCCGACTTGGCGGAACGGCAAAGTCCAGTCCCAACTGGCGTCGAAGGCGAGAATGCCGACCTGATCCGACGGATTCATGATATCGGCGGCCGCGATCGCCGCGGCCTTGGCGAGATCGAGCTTGGTGCTACCTTCGCCGCCCGCGCCCATGCTGCCGGACTTATCGAGCACGAAAAGCAGCGCCACATGGGGCATCTCCAGGCGCGCCGGCGGACGCATATCGACGGGAAGAATCCGCTCCAACGGCGTGCGAAAATAGCCGCCGGCGCCGTAACTCTGAGAACCGCCGATCACCAACAAGCCGCCGCCCAGGTCGCGCACGTACTTCTCGATCGTCTCCATCTTCGCGTGCGAAAGTTGAAACGCGGGAACGTTGTCGAGCACCAGAAGATCGTAGGCCGACAGCTCGGACAGGGTGAGCGGGTGCGCCGACGGCGAGGCTTCGACCACCGCGTAACCTTGGACTCGCAAGACCTTGGAGATCACGTGCTGGTTTTCCGTTTGGGCGGATAGCACGAGCACCCGCGGCGGTCCTTTCACGGCAACCACGCCCTGCAACAAATTGTTCTCTGCTAAAGTATCGTCCGGCGACTCGACCAGCAGCTCGTAAGTATGATTGCCGCGCTCGGTGAGGCTGTCGTGAAACGTCACCGAGTTGCTGCCCGCTTTTAAGCGCAGCTCCCGCTCCGCATGCAGAACGCCGTCACGCAGCAAACGAACTCGCGCCGGCGCGTCGTTCAAGCTCTCGATCGAGCCGCGAATTTCATAGGCTTCAGCGCTGTCGACCTGGCGCGGCAGAGTCAAATCGCTGAGATAAATTTCATTGCGACCGCGCGACAGGCTCACCGGCAGCGTCCAAACCTGCACTCCCTGGGTGCGCAGAAGCGGAACCACGCGCGACGTTTCACCGCGATTTTCGTTGCCGTCGGAAATCAGCAGGATTTTCCCCTGGCGCCCCTCGCCGACCTGGGCAACAGCGGCTTGCAGCGCGGCTTGAATGTCGGTTTCGTCGCGGTCGAGGCGCGAACTAAATTCGCCGGCTGGAATCCCCTCACGCGGCAATGACTCCCATTCGGGCGCGCTGCCGAACGTCAGCAGACCAGTGCGCGT
Source organism: Deltaproteobacteria bacterium (assembly GCA_005879435.1). Lineage (GTDB taxonomy): Bacteria > Desulfobacterota > Binatia > UBA9968 > UBA9968 > DP-20. The sequence goes on along the minus strand of VBKX01000161.1, from coordinate 2,309 downwards.
GTTAGAGTTTTTGATGCGATCGGCAGCGCCAAGAATTTCACGAGCTTTTTCACGCCCCTCTTGGCCGACGCTACGCGACAAATCCACCCCCAAGATCACGTCCAGAGCGGTGGTCGAGCTAAATATCCGCGGATTGAACAACGCAAAGCCCAAGGCCGCCAAAGCTGTGCCACGGAGAATAATCGGGTAGATCGGCATTCGCTGGCGCAACGCCAAAAATAGCTCGAGCGCGAGCACGAGCAGAACCGCGGCCAACAATATGGGCCAAAGCGGCAATCCAACCTCGATGGGCGTATTTTCTGCCTCGCCTTTCTTCCCTGCCTCACTCAACTTAGTCCGCGGTATGATTTGCGACTCATTTTCGTCGAAGAGATTGACCGCGAAGCGGCCGTCGCGATGGGCGCTTTTGAAGCTGTAGAAACCGGCCTGGAAAGTATCGGCGAAAATCACCGGGCTGGTGGTGGAATTCAAAACTTCCTTTTTGCCATTCGGCAAAGTGACTTCCAGCGCGCTGTCATTAATCGGCAAAGGCAACGCGATGGGAGTGCCGGCCTGCGTCGTCTGGCCGGGAAATTCGAGGCGACGGGGTTGAAACCATTCGAGCGCATTGTGAAACAGGATTGGAAAAGCCACGCGCAGCGGCAAATCGGAGGCCATCAGGTCAAATCCGATAAACAGGACCCGCAGCTTGCCCTTGTCCAGCACGTAAAGCAGCGGGCTCTGCTCGGCGCGGGCCAGAGCAATGCCTTCACCGCCTACGCCTACGCGCAGGGCTTCGTTCATCCTAAGATCACCGAGGTTCAGGCCGTCGGTCAACGGATGTTTTGCCAGGGGCGCAACGATTCGCGGATTTTGCACTTTGCCCAAGACATGGATCGGCAAATTCGGCGCGACGGTGTCAATCAATATATAGTTGCCCGGCGGCAGCGCGGGCGGCGCTACGCGATCGAAGATAACGACGTCGAACGGCTGTCCTGACTGCGCGCTTTCCTCGTCCCAGCGCGCCGCGGTGGTCAATTGAACATTGGCGAAAAAGCGCAAGAGCTGGCTCAGGTACGGATTTCCCACCCCTATATAGAGAACGCGCACCGGCGGCAATTCGCTGAGCACCAAATAGGCTTGATTGTCGGTCGCAAAATCATCATCCACTTCCAAACGCGCCACCAAAGTTCCATTGAGGCTGCCGTCGTACGGATAGATGAGCACGCGCCGGTCATCGGCGCCGATATCAATGGTTTCCCGAATTAAGGTGTTTTCCCCCATCGTCAATACGAGCGGCACGCGCACCGCTTTGGCAGTAAAGTTTCTGAGATGCACCATGATCTCTGCGGAAGCCGGCTGCTCGGGATGACGCCGCACCTCGAAACCGATGATAGCGATATTGTCCCTGCCGCCGCCGACGCTAACGAAACGGTAGTGCGCGGCGGCCTTGGTAAATTCTTCGGCACCGCTGAAGGCGCCGTCGCTGATCACCACGACCTGATCTGAGCTGCCGCGCTTAAGAAACGCATGAGCGAAGAGAATCGCGTCCTTGACCCGTCCCGGCGCGTCCGTGGCTTCCAGATCGCGCGCCAGTTCCCTCAATCTTCGTTTGTCACCGGTGAAAGGCGCCAGCAGCCGGGGCTGGGGGCCGGCGCCGATGACCATCATTTTTTGTGTCGCC
>VBKX01000161.1:0-612 GCA_005879435.1 Deltaproteobacteria bacterium | reverse complement strand
TCCGCTCTTGTCTTTGGCCTTCATGCTGGCGCTCAAGTCCAAGACCGCAACCACGTCGCCGGACGTCGAGCCAAAGTTACGCAAGGAAGGATCGGCGAGCGCGGCGATCATGGCCACGGCCGCGAGGATTTGCAGAATCAAAAGAAGATTGTTGCGCAGAAGCCAGCCCAGCCGGGTGCCGAGCGGGCGTTCTCTCAGGATACGCTCCCATAGGAACATCGTCGTCGTGCCGATCTTCAGACCCCTCGGCTTGAGGCTGTGCAAAAACAGGATGAGCGGAATCGCCCCCGCGAGCAATAACAATGCGTATGGAAGATGCCACAACATGACTCAGGCCACGCTGCTCACCTGACGAAGCGTTTGCAGGACAAACTCGTCGAATGGCACCTGCGTCGACGTGCGCAGATAATCGATCCTCCGGCTCGCGCAAACCGCTTCAATTTCCTTGCAGTAACGGTCCAGTTCCGTCTGAAAGCGCCGCACTAAATCTGCGTCGAGAAAAAACTTGCGTTCGCGGCCGCCTTCGACATCGACCAACGCGATGTCGCCCCACGGCTTCGGCTGGGTCTCGCGTTCCTCGACCACGTGGATAAGCAGCAACTGGTATTTTTT
>VBKX01000160.1:1787-22776 GCA_005879435.1 Deltaproteobacteria bacterium | reverse complement strand
CCAGCGTGCCGCCGAAAGTGTTGAGTCCGATGGCCTTGCCCTTGAGCTCTTGGACCGATTTGAACTCGGGCCGGACGATGAGCGCGATGGGGGTTGCCGGCAGGAAACAGGCGACGACCTTCACCGGCAGTCCCCGGATCGCGGCGCCGATGCCATTGCCGATCACCGCGTCGTAATCGATCTCTCCACTGACCATCGCCGCGGTCGATATCGCGGGCCTGATCCGAATAAATTCCCCTTGCAGCCCTTCTTCCTTGAAGAAGCCTCTCTGCTCCGCCAGCGGCAGGGGGATGAATTGTGCCGCGAGATCCGGAAAGCCGAAGCGAAGCTTATCCGCCGCATGAGATGACGAACAGAGAAGGAAAATGATGAGGCACGCGATTGAAGCAATATTCATTAGCCACCTCTTGCAGGCAAGTTTTTGTCTCTAAAGACTGGGGCGTGGGTGCCACCCTCAACTCGGAAGCACGGATCCCAAATCTTTGAGATCGGGCTGGTATTCGCGTGCTGTACCATAGAGCACCGCCGGTCCGCGCGTCAAGAAAATTACAACCGTCTGCCGTGGTCTAACGCACTTCCCGACGTTCACGGCTCCGGGCCGTCGGACCGCGCTGCGGTACTAACGAAATAACGATCTTGCCGCGCCGCTTAGAATTGCTAGATAGATTCCGAACAGTAGCACTGTAATTAAGAGATTTCTTTTCCACTGATCACTAAGAGCGATGCCGAAAGGCAGGCCGATAAGAAAACCTAGGATGTGAGCGACGTATGCGACGTGGGGATCGTATCCCGGTATTCGACTCTTTTCCGCGACGACGATGATGTTGTAAACGAAGTAGAGAACCGCTGCCAGACCCTGAGGGGCAAAGAAAAGCCAGGAAAATTTAAGCGGGTTGACCAACATCACGCACGCCGCAAGCGTAAAAATCGCCGCCGAGGCGCCCAACATCCCCGTTCCGCGGGGCATAAAAGGGAGGCTTAGAATGAAGCTCAGGATGCCGCCGGTCAAGAAGATCGTCAGATGCTTAGCGGGGCCGGCAGCTTTCTCCAGAGTATTTCCGAAGACGAACAGAAACAGCATGTTTCCGAATAGGTGGACGACGCTGCCGTGGACGAACAGAGCCGTCACGAGCGTCCATACTCTGCCGTTCTCGAGATTGGCAGAACTGACGATGAGATTTTGTTGCGCGAACAGCGGCGGCTGTTGCCAAGCCCAGAAACTGGCGCCGAGGCACGCGAGTATTAACAAAGTGTTGACCTTCATCGTATCGATCCGTGTCGATTTTGCTTCAGTCGAGCAGCGATTCGCATGACTTTTCTATACTTGAAAGTTTTCGCGGCTCGCGCAAATTTTTCGACAGTCCACAACTACGGAACACGAGGATTAACCCGCACTAAGCGTGTTTCCTAAATTCGAAATTCGAACATCGAAATCCGAAACAATTACGAAATTCTAAATATCAAAATTCAAAACGCAGGTCCGCATCGAGGTTGTTTGGAACATTGTAACTTTTTGTCATTCGATATTGTTTCGATCTTCGGATTTCGGCTTTCGAATTTACCTGAATACACCTTGAGCCCTTTGCGCGAGATATTCTAAGTTTTGGTCGCGGCTGTGCCACGGCGGCGCTGTAGATCATTCCGTGTCATTTTTTGCGGCTTCACTCGGTGAAGCCATCACAGACGAAACTAACTCGCTGAAACGCTGCGCGCTACTGGGTCGGCACTTTTGTTCGGAAAAACTGATATGCCTTGAGTCTCGGCGACCGCGAGACGCGCGAACGGTAAGAAACATTCAGAGGAGCCAATTATGGAAAGTGCCGGATTGGTGCTAGATGCTTTAGGTCGAGTGCGCGAAATGGTGCGCGGAGCGCTCAAAGATTTGTCGCCCCAAGAACTGCTGTCACCGCCTAAACCTCATATCGCGTGGTTGGTCTGGCATTTGTCGCGCGTACAGGATGTCAATGTTTCCGGACTGATGGAGCGGCCGCAGTTGTGGACAGCCGACGGTTGGCACGCGCGCTTCAACATGCCGCCGGATCCGAAAGACTACGGCTCCGGGCACAGACACACGGCGGCGCAAGTGGCTGCTTTTACCGTGACCGATAAACAGTTGCTGCTCGATTACCTCGACGCCGTTTTCGCGAGAACTACGGCGTATTTCTCGACGGTCACAAACGACGATCTGAATCGGGTCCTGAATCAACCACAGTACCAGCCGCGGCCGACGTTGGGCATTCAGCTTGCCAGCGTCATCAACTGCAACACGCGCCACGCCGGTCAAATCGAATACCTGCGCGGCTTAGTTAAGCATCAGGGTTGGTTTCCGGCGGCTGAGAAATAAGGCGACGAGCAGCTGCGTGACCGTTGCTCGTTCTTCGGCTTGTGTGAGCGATCGAACGGCTATTTTTTAGACGTAACTCTGTAATTCAGTAAGTGGCATTTCATTCCGGCCAGGAAGCTGGATCCAAGTGGATTTTGAACTTTAATTGAAAACGAACCTGGATGCCGGTTTTCACCGGCATGACGAACTGTTACTTCGTCTGAAGGCGAGGGAGTTCAACCATTCCCGAGAGAGACTTTAAGACCAATGCTCGACATCGATACCGGTCTGAACGCGTGATTGTCTTGCACATCCAGATCTGAACCGATACGCATCTTGAACGCTTTGAACTCTCAAACGTTTTGAACGACTTGAACGTTTGTAACTATTTGATCGGTTCAAAGTGAGCTTGGCTGGATCGCTTTTTAGCCTATGACAAATATTTTTCCACAGCCATGCGATGAGGGCGTCATTCGAGGGCGCCAGACCGTCGTCCCATGCGCGCAGGCGTCCGAGCCGAGGATTTTGGCCGCGACCATTTTAGGGTCGAGCATGGCCTTCATCGATGGCACGGTCGTCAACGTAGCACTGCCCGCGTTGCAAAAAAGTCTCAAGGCCACGGTTCTCGACGTGCAGTGGATAGTGGAATCCTACGCGCTCTTTCTCGCCGCATTGCTTTTGGCTGGAGGATCGCTGGGCGATCGCTTCGGCAGACGGCGTGTTTTCTGCTCCGGCGTTGCTCTCTTCGCGCTCGCTTCAATCGGCTGCGGGTTGGCACACAGCGTTAGTCAACTGATTGTCGCACGCGCAATTCAAGGCGTGGCCGGCGCGCTGCTTGTGCCGGGGAGCCTCGCCATCATCAGCGCCTCGTTCGATAAATCGAGGCGCGGGCAGGCAATCGGAACCTGGTCGGGTTTTACCGCGATCACCGCCGGCGTCGGGCCGGTCATGGGCGGCTGGCTGATCGAGCATGTTTCGTGGCGCGCGGTGTTTTTTATCAACGTGCCGCTTGCGCTGATCGTCTTGCAGATTTCTCTGTTGCACGTGCCCGAGAGCAGGGATGACGACGCGAACACGACGCTGGATTGGTTCGGCACCGCACTCGCGACGGTAGGCTTGGGAACGGTAGTTTATGGCCTAATCGAATCTTCAAGTTTAGGCTTCGGCCATCCGCTCGTAATTGTCACGCTTATCGGCGGCGCGCTGTCACTCGCAGTTTTCTTTCTCGTCGAAGCGCGTTCGACGCAGCCGATGCGGCCGCTCGCGCTGTTTCGCTCGCGGAATTTTACCGCCGCCAATCTGCTGACGCTCTTTCTCTACACTGCGTTGGGCGGCGGCATGTTTTTCTTTCCGCTCAACTTGATCCAGGTCCAAGAGTATTCGGCGACGGCCGCGGGCGCCGTGTGGCTGCCTTTCATTCTCATCCTGTTTTTGCTCTCGCGCTGGTCGGGCGGATTAGTCAAAAGGTACGGCGGCAAGGCTCCGCTGGTAGCCGGCCCCGCGATCGCTGCGTTAGGGTATGGGCTGTTCATGATTCCAGGAGTGGGCGGCAGTTACTGGACGACGTTCTTTCCCGCCATGGTGGTGCTCGGATTTGGAATGGCTGTGAGCGTTGCGCCGCTCACCACGACGGTGATGAACGCCGTGCCGGAAAATCGTGCCGGCGTAGCCTCTGGCGTCAACAATGCCGTATCGCGTATCGCCGGACTTCTCGGCATCGCGGTTTTGGGTATCGTGATCGTGCATTCATTTAACCGTGAGTTCGATCGACGCTTGGCGCCGCTGGATTTAGCCCCTGACGTGCGTCGCGCCATCGACGCGCAGCGCGTCCGGCTGGCCGGAGCAGAACCGCCTTCCAGTATCGACGAGCGAACGCGGGCCGCGCTGAAACAGGCGATCGACGAATCCTTTGTCTTCGGCTTTCGTCTAGTGATGCTGACTTCGCTCGGCCTAGCGCTGGCAAGCGCCGTCATGGCGTTTACGGTGATCGAGAGCAAGTGATCGATTAGGTACCGAGCGGACAGTACGATTCACGCAGAAGTAAGAGCGATGCCGCGACGTAACGGGTCGTAGCAAGACGTGGTCGTTGATTGTCTTGTGAGGCCGCTTTGCTTCCGACTGCGGACCGCCCCCGACAAATTTTCTTGAAACTGCCCCCACTACCCACCACGGACCTTACTTGACCCGAACAAGCGCGGAGTGTTAAGAGAGGCCAGCTTGCGTCGGATCTTCCAGGATACATCCCGAATCCGCTCAGGAGGGAGGCAGGTGAGCTCGCAGGAAGAGGGCCGCATGGAAGGGGTGCTGGTGAGCGCCAAGCGGGAAGGCTCGACAATTACGACCACGGTGGTGAGCGACGCTCAAGGAAGGTACAGCTTCCCGAGCTCGAAGCTGGAGGCAGGACGTTATTCCTTGCGCATTCGCGCGGCGGGATACGATCTGGACGGCGCACAGCCAACGGAGGTGAAAACGCAGAATACCACCCAGCTCGATCTGAAGCTCCGTAAGTCGCAGGACTTAGCTGCGCAGCTCTCCAACGGCGAGTGGCTGCTCAGCATGCCGGGCACCGACGAACAAAAGCAGGGTTTCCTGAGCTGTGTCGGCTGCCACACGGTGGAACGCATCGCGCGGTCGCGTTACAGCGCGGAGGAGTTCGTGCCGCTCCTGAAGCGTATGCGCAACTACGCTCAGGGCAGCTCGCCGCTGCGCCCGCAGGTGCGGCCCGGGGCGCGCGAGCCGTCGCAAAACCAATTACAGCAGATAACCAAGTTCGCCCAGTATCTAAGCACGGTCAATTTGAGCAAGGTTGCAAAATGGGAATATCCGCTGAAGACGCTGCCGCGCCCGAAAGGCAAAGCGACTCAGGTGATCATCACCGAGTATGACCTACCACGTCCGGAGGCCATGCCGCACGACGCTGCGATCGATGCCGAGGGCATGATCTGGTATTCGGATTTCGGCTCGCAGTATCTCGGCAAGCTCGATCCCAAGACCGCCAAAGTTGTCGAGTACGCCGTGCCGGTGACGAAGCCCGGAGCGCCTGCAGGCGCTCTCGACCTGAGATTTGATCCGCAAGGCAACGTTTGGATGGGCATGATGTACCAGGGAAGCATCGCGAAGTTCGACCGCGAGACGCAAAAATTCCAGACCTGGAGCGCGCCGAAATTCAAGGAGAACGACGAAGCTCGGCTGGCGATGGTCGATCCGGTGCATATCAACCTCGACGGCAAAGTGTGGATCGGCGGGGATGACGAGTACCGCCTCGATGTGAAAACTGGCGAGTGGTACACAGTCGATTATTCGCGCGGGCTGCCGAAAAACAGCCCACCGGCGGATCGGCTCGGCTCCTATGGCGTGATCTCAGACTCTAAGAATAATTTTTACGGCACCAACTTCGGCGGCCAATACATCATCAAGATTGACGCCAAGACTTTGAACGTGACTCCGTTTCCGACGCCGACACCCAACTCGGCGCCGCGGCGCGGTCACATGGATCCGCAGGACCGGCTGTGGTTCGCGGAATATCGCGGCAACATGCTCGGCATGTTCGATACCAAGACAGAGCGGACGCGCGAGTGGGCGATGCCGACCGCGTGGACGAATCCTTACGACGCGATTTTGGACAAGGACGGCTACGCCTGGACGGGGGGCATGAGCAACGACCTTGTTGTGCGGCTAAACACCAAGACAGAAGAATTCATCGAGTACCTGCTGCCGCACACCACCAATATTCGCCGTGTGAATATGGATAACACAACGAGCCGGCCGACGTTTTGGATCGGCAATAACCTCGGCGCGTCGATCATCAAGATCGAGCCGCTGCAATAGCGCCCGGCGGGTTGCCGAAAACCAGGCGGTAACGTTATCAAGGGGCCGCTTGAGCGAATGATGGAGCACTTCTTGTCGATGGATGCCTAGAAGTCCAAGCGGCTACACCGGTATTCTTTGCGCGCGGCGGCGCGTCCCGCTAACAAAGAATCGAAACAGAAAAGTCTTGTGCCTAACTGCTGCGGGTCTCGGCTGGTGTCGCTTTACGCGATCTGGTGATCGGCGATAGGCGCGCCTATCTGCTCAATCTCCACCTCCTTTTGCGCTTCTCTCAAATTAGAAAAGACCGGCGGTTCCGGGGCTCTAGTGTGGTCGAATCGCACCCGGCAATAAAAATATCGGGGAGCCTTCTTGAGAAAGATTCCTCGCGGGCTACACTTCAAGTAAATCGTATGCCGATGGGAGCGTTTCGATGCTGATAGCCCGGTTCAAAAATCTGTCTTTGTGCGTTTTATCTTTCTTGATCGTCGGCTGTGCAGCATCCCCTCAGATTACAAACACCCAGCGCTCCAGTACCGAACAGGAGCTGCTCGTCCGTGCTTTGGAACGTGCAATGGCCGGTCTAGATGTACAAAAGATCAAAGACAAAACCGTCGCGGTTGATTTTTACGGTCTCACACCGGACAAGGATTTCGCGAAAGAATATTTCACCGCTTGGTTGCAAGCTCAGCGTGTAAGGGTTGCTGTAGATCCCAAGCAAGCGCAGCTGCGCTTGAAAGTTTTCGCATCAGTTCTCGCCGTTGACCAAGGACAGTCGTTTCTCGGCACTCCGGCTTTTACGGTTCCCCTCATAGGTTTCGTCATGCCTGAGATACCGCTGTTTAAAGACATCGAGCACAGCGGCCATGCCGAGATTAAGATCTCCATGACCGATGGCCAGACGGGCGACTTCGTGGATGAGACACCTCCGGCTGTCGGTAAGGCCGAGCATAATGACTACACCCTCCTCATCGTGATCCACTTCACCCGCAGTGATCTGGAAAAGCAGCAGTGGGATTTGGGACCAGGGTGAATTGCACGCAGTCAATGATGCCTCTTTGTTACTTGTGCAAGGTACGCAAACCGCAGTTTGTTGTGTGCTTAAGTCAATACATGAATCTCAGCAGTGATGACGCTCCTGGTCGGTCTGTGAAAAGCATGAAATGGTCAAGTCATACCTTTGAAAATTGAGTACAGCCTTTCTTAAGGTGACGACCGTTTCGGCTCTTTCACATTGCCGAGAACCGAAATGAGTTGCTCGATAAAACCTATTTGAGCGGGAACGATTCGCATACGAGCGTCCGGGATATCAAACCATCCAGCGCGATCGACTTCCGGGAACTGCTGCGTCTTGCCGGATTTTGGCGGCCACTCCAGCGAGAATAAATTGCTTCGAACCTGAGCGGGATCGCAGTCGGCTTCGATCGCCCATGCTTGGACGACCTTACCGCCCGATTGTTTCACCGGGTCGAGTGGCCGAAATTCACCGTCGATGGGGAAACCGGTTTCTTCGGTGAATTCACGCTTGGCGGCCTCAAACGGGTCCTCGCCTTCATTGATTTCTCCCTTGGGTACCGACCACGCGCCAGCATCCTTCTTTGACCAAAAAGGTCCGCCGGGATGAACCAGAAAAACTTCCAGCTCGCCGCGACGGCGATACAATAAAAGGCCGGCAGTATTGTTTTTCGCCATGGTTTAGCTCTTCAACCGATAGCCGGTCTTGAACATCCACCCGACCACCACCAGACAAATCACGAAAAACCCCAGCGTCATCGCAAGGCTCACTTCCACGCTCACGTCGGACGTCTCATAAAAGCTCCAGCGAAAGCCGCTGATCAGATAAACCACCGGGTTGAACAAGGTGACGGTGCGCCACATCGGCGGCAGCATGTCGATCGAATAGAAGGCACCACCGAGAAACGTCAAAGGCGTTATGACCAGCATTGGAATAAACTGCAACTGCTCGAAGCTCTTCGCCCAAATACCGACGATGAAACCGAACAGGCTGAACGTCGCCGCCGTAAGCACGAGAAAGGTAATCATCCACAGCGGGTGCTGGATGCGCAGTGGCACGAACATGGCCGCCGTGGCCAGAATGATCAACCCGAGGGCGATCGACTTGGTCGCCGCCGCGCCGACGTAAGCGATGACGGTTTCCAAGTAAGAGACCGGCGCGGACAAGAGCTCATAGATCGTGCCGGTGAACTTGGGGAAATAAATACCAAAAGAGGCATTCGAAATGCTCTGGTTGAATAGAGAAAGCATGATCAACCCCGGCACGATGAATGCGCCGTAGGCCACGCCGTCCACCTGGGTCATCCGCGACCCGATGGCGGCGCCGAAAACAATGAAATAAAGCGATGTCGAGATGACCGGCGCGACCACGCTCTGGAAGAGCGTCCGAATAGCGCGCGCCATCTCGAACTGATAGATGGCCCACACGCCATGTCGGTTGAATGCCAAGGTGCTCATCGCTGATCTCCTGTGCGCTCGCTTACCAGGCTGACAAAGATATCTTCCAGCGAACTCTGGCGCGTGTTCAGATCTTTGAAGCCGATGCCCAGATCGCTCAAGCGCTTGAGCAGCGTCGGAATGCCTGTGCGCTCCTCATGGCCGTCGAAGGTATATTCCAGCTCGCTTCCCCCGGCATTGAGCGCCAAGCGCCAGTCGCTTAGCTCCAACGGGATTGAAGCCAGCGGCTCGAGCAGATTGAGCGTAAGCTGTTTCTTACCGAGCTTCTTCATCAGCTTGGTTTTCTCCTCGACGAGGATCAGCTCGCCCTTGTTGATCACGCCGATGCGATCGGCCATCTCCTCGGCCTCGTCGATGTAGTGCGTGGTCAAGATGATCGTCACGCCGCTTGCGCGCAGGCGCCGCACCAGCGCCCACATATCGCGACGCAATTCCACATCGACGCCCGCCGTCGGCTCATCGAGGAACAAGATCTGTGGTTCATGCGCCAGCGCCTTGGCGATCATCACGCGCCTCTTCATGCCGCCCGAAAGCGTCATGATCTTGTCGTTGCGCTTGTCCCACAAAGAAAGCTCGCGCAGCACTTTTTCGATGTAAGCCGGATTCGGCGCGAGCCCGAATAACCCGCGGCTGAAACTCACCGTCGCCCACACCGACTCGAAAGCATCGGTAGTGAGCTCCTGCGGCACCAGACCGATCTTCGACCGCGCCGCGCGATAGTCGCGCATGATGTCATGGCCGTCGGCGATGACCACGCCCTCGGTCGGCGTGACAATGCCGCAGACGATGCTGATCAACGTCGTCTTGCCCGCGCCGTTGGGACCTAACAGGGCAAAGATTTCGCCCTTGCGGATCTCTAGGTTGATACGCTTCAACGCCTGAAGGCTCGACGCGTAGGTCTTAGTAAGATTCGCGATGGAGATGACCGTTGGTATTGCGTGATCTAATGGAGTCGCGTAACGACTCGCGGGCGCGCGCGCAGGCATATATTAGTTTGCGAAAGAAACCTGCCTAAATCAACTCCATCGCTGAAAACTTCGCGAGAACGTCTTGAACCCAGTGTCCATTCGCCGTCGTCGCGAGCGATCGGGAAAATTCACCGCGGCGGCGCAGACGCCGCGGAGTGAAGACTGATATTAATCCTATCTAATAATCAGGATCCGGTCGGCGGATTCGGGGCGAGCGCGGACCTCAAAAAATTGACGGCAGCCATTCAAACAATCGACCGAGCGGGTTTGGATGCGCCGGGAAACAGGCCGTGCTTGGCAAGAAATTCGATCATGAAGCGATCAAATAGCCAGGGCTGCTCGATCTGACAGGCATGGCCGGCTCCGGGCAAAGTCTTCAACTCGCAATTGGGTATGCGTGCTTGCAGCGCGAAAGCACGTTGATGGCTGTTGTCCTCGCTACCGGTCAGAATGATTGTCGGGCAGGTGATGCGCTCATGATGGCCTTCGGGATAGGGCTGCGCGAGTGCTTTGAACTGGTGGATGATCGTCTGCACGTCGGCGTGTTCGTTGCGTTCGCTGAAAAGATTTGCAAAGAAGTGCGCCAGTGGCGTCGTACGAAACGCCGCGCTTAGATCTTCGAACGTATAAGCCCAGCGATAGTCGATGCCATTGGCCGTGTAGTTATCGATCCTCCCCTTGGTGAATTCCTTGTTCGGATTGTAACCGGTGCCCGACAACACGAGCGCCGCGGTTCTGTTGGGACGAAGGTGGTACATGTGGGGGGCGAGCGATGAGCCGACCGAACAGCCGACCAGAATCGCTTTTTCGCCCGGGAGCGCGTCGTCGATCGCTTCCCAACAGGCCTCAGCCATGTCATTCATCGTGAGCCCGGCGTCGGCCTTGGGCGAACGGCCGTATCCCGGAATGTCGATGGCAATGCAGCGATACCAGGTCGACAAATGCGCCATCTGAAAAATCCAGCATGCATTGTCCATCGGGTTCGGATGGACAAAGGCGATCACCGGCCCTGTGCGTCCCATCCGTTCATAGTAGAGCGGTCCGTGAATGTGTTGCGCCATCATGCTTCTCCTTTGTCAGGCCGTTGAAAAAGGCTCATTTGCTTCGTTGCGCTCAACCGATTTCGCGTCAACGTACGAGAGTACGCCTCCGCTCATCGATCTTCGCGCGCCTCGCAACTGAACCTTTTTGAACAGCCTGGAATCTGCGTAAGCGCATCAGGTCTCGCGAGGCTTGAAAGGATTTTCGTTGCCTAGCCCTTTCATCAATCCCGGTTGCGCGCCCTTTTGTAGAGAATCGGCGAGCGCGACGAGATATTTTTCTTGCTCGATCGCCTCGTAGAGCGTCATCGAGCCGTCGGCTCTCAGCGCTTTGCCGCCCATGAAGTGAAAGGAGTGACAGTCCCAATCGTAGAACTCATCGCCGCGGTCGCAGATTTCTTTCCATCTGATGCCGACGGGACTGCGATGCAGACCGGTGCGCGCCGGCAGCGCCTCTTGTTGCTCCAGGGACAGGTTCAGATCCGCCTTATAACCGTCTTCTTCGGGAATGCCATCCCACATGCGCCGGTAGTTGGGCAGGAACTCTTCCTGACGAACCGTCAGCGCGGTGTGCATGTCCCACCAGGTTCCATGTCCGGAAACGCGCTCGTCGACCTTGTCGACCAACTTGTAAACTAGACGGCCACCGGCGCGCAGACGTAAAACCAGCGTTCCTTCGGCGGTTTTAGAATTTTGCTCCGGCGCGATACCGCAAAATTTTTCGAAGAAGGCGGCGGTTCGTCCAAGATCGCGGGCGCCGTAAACAGCATGGCTGATGCGGCCGACTTTCTCTTCCGTGGCGATCTCCATGGCTCCTTCGGGCATATGTGCAGGTGCCCAGAACTCGTACTGATTGCCGTCGGGATCGGCGAAATAAATAATGGTCCCCTCGTCGCCGTCGGCAGCGGTGCGGATTGGACCGCCATGCGGAATCTTGTGTTGATCGAGTCGGCGCAAGTGCGCGTCGATATCCTCGGGGCGGATGTAGAAGCCGCACCGCGGCAGATCCTCACCGAGAGCTTTGGCCGGCGGGTAGATCTCGGGTTGAAGGAACGCGCCGATGCGGCACGACCCGCCCTCCCACCAGAGAATCAGGCCGATGGCATTCACCGCCCAGTCAACCCAGGCGGGCATATCGTTCGTGCCCACTACAAAGTGATCGATCCAATGAACTGCGCCGCGGGGTTCGACGTCATTCATATAATCCTCCCGCAATTTTTAGTGAAAGAAGGTTCCAATCGTTCCAGCCGTTCCAAATGTTCCAATCGTTGCGATCGGGCATTCGAAGATTCGACCGTTAGCGATCGACACTCTTCCCGTCGCGACGCGTACCAAACGGCACGAAGAGTGTCAAGCGAGTTTCTCAAGCAGACCGTTCGAGCCGCTTAAAACGTTCCGGTGGATGTAATCGTTCCACTCTTCCAGATGTTTCATACGTTCAATTATTAGCGCACGTGACCGCGGTCAAGCGCAACAGCGATGCGATGACAAGAAATGGTTGTTTTTGGGTCGGATGCAAGACCGGTTAGACCGAACGGGATCTGGTCGCAGAACGGGTTCCCCTCGGCCAACGCAAATCGGTCGAAGGTCCCTGCGGAGCAAAAATCCAAACCCGCTAATTTTTCGTCGCCGCAGCATCAACGGTCAAGATGAACTCTTGAAACACTGAACGGCAATGCGTCTGATTCGATCAGATATGGACTGTTGTGACAGCTTCTGTCGTTTCAGTCTGGGCTACGGTCGCTCAAGTTGCGTCAGGCATCAAGGGGAGTTGGCGGTGCGGAAGGATTCTGACCGTAGGCGGCACCAGAAATATCTGGTCATCTCTTTCGAGTCGAAATGTCCTGCCTGTCCTGAGGCATAAGGCCTTGTGGCCCTTGAGGGGAGTAACCTGGGGAGGCACCGCGCCGCCGCCAAAGAACTCGGCAATGCTCTGCTTGCGGTCCGGACCCTGGTCGAGGTGAATCTTCATAAGTATCGGATGCTCACGGTTGCACTCGTTGCATAGCACGTAGATCTCATAGGCAGGCATAAGGGTCCTTTATCACCGCGACGCCGATTTGCCAACGCTCAACCGCTGAAATCTTTTGTGTCGGAGGCGGAAAATGCGGGCATTCGCTAACCTTGCCTGCTTTTGAAAAATTCATGCGGCGGCGATGTGAAGCACTCGCTTTTTCTCGGCTCTCTCGATTACTATGACCCGATGGAGCACCAGAGTCTTCTCTCGAATATTGGTCTCGCCTTTACGATCGCGACTCTATGCGCGTTCATCGCCAAGCTTCTGAAACAACCGGTCATTCTCGCCTATCTGGTCGCGGGCGTCGTCATCGGACCCGAGATTGGTTTCGCCTGGGTAAAAGATAAAGAGACCATCGATTTGATCTCCGAGATCGGCCTGATTCTCCTCTTATTCATTATTGGATTGGAGATCGATCTAAAAAAGCTTCTCAGCGCGGGGCGGACGATCCTGGTTGCCGGAGTCAGCCAATTCCTCTTATGCGTCGCGTTGGGGATCGGGTTGGCGTTTCTGATGGGATACGCGCCGGGTAAAGGCAATTTCGACTGGATCTACTTGGCCGTAACGCTGGCGCTCAGCAGTACGCTGATCGTGGTGAAGCTCCTCTACGACAAATTCGAGCTCACGACCCTGCCGGGGCGGATCACCCCTCGGTGTTCTCGTATTTCAGGACATCTGGGCGATTGTTTTTCTTGCGCTGCAGCCAAACCTGCACGATCCCCGGATCGGAATCCTTTTGGCATCCTTCATGAAAGGTGCTGCACTGGTTTTGATAACGCTGGGAGTGAGCCGGTATGCGCTGCCGCGGTTTTTCTCCGTTCGGGGCCAATTCAGTTAATATGGCGTTATATGCTACTTTGGGCTATCAACGCTTCCGGGTCCATGAATGTTTCCTAACCCGCGGTTTCCGGTTTCACCCACCACTTAGGTTGCAGTGGACTCAAGAAACACAATCGCCAGATCTGGTCACGGAGCAAACGCCCTGGGAATCCTGGTGAGGCTCTGGCGCTACCCAGTGAAATCGATGCTTGGTGAGCACTGCGAGTCTCTCGTTTTGAATGCGCGCGGTGTCGAAGGCGATCGACTCTTTGCCATCCGAGATACCAACGGAAAATTTGGTAGCGGCAAGAGCACTCACCGTTTTCGGAAAATCGATGGACTTTTCGGGTTCCGTGCCGTTTATGAAGGCAACGTGCCGCTAATCCGCTTTCCGGATGGCCAGATCATGCGGGGAGATCACCCAAACATTCACGCCGCGCTTTCCAACACCCTAGGACAGGTGGTCACACTCAGTCAGGAGGCTGGCATCTCGCACCTAGACGCTGGTCCGGTCCACCTCGTAACGACCGCTGCTCTGCGGTGGTTGAGTGCCGTGGTACCTGCTGTGTACGCCGACGAACGTCGGTTCCGTCCCAATCTTTTGATCGACGGGCCGGGCGCAACACAGGTAGAACGAGGCTGGCTTGGGAAGACGCTAGCCGTTGGCAACGAAGTCCGGTTACGTGTGAGTGCCGCAACAGAGCGGTGCAACATGGTGGTTTTCTCGCAGGCGGATTTGCCCCATGATGCAAGAATATTGCAGTGTATTACGCAGGAGGCCGATCTATGCTTCGGCGTGTATGCGGAAGTCCTCGTGCCGGGCAGAGTCAAACGCGGCGACGGCGTGACGGTCGTGGACTAGGGTGCCCGCTCTTCGGCGGCGCCGACACTGCGGGAGTGGAAGTCTGTTCTGGAGGTTTAATAGCTACTGTTATCGAGACCTCATTCAATTCTGAAATTCCATCACTACTGGTTTGATTCAGCACGAAGAGCAATTACAATTCTCTCGGAATCAGTCGTTGTCGAATCCGTGATTCCGCTACAGAACGCACATGAATGCCACCAGGTCTTTCTTTTCCTTCGTCGAGAGCTCGATCTGCAAAACGATATTGAAAAATTCGACCGTCTCTTCCAGCGTCAGCAGTCTGTTATCGTGGAAGTACGGCGGTGAGTCTTTGATTCCGAGAGCATTTCAGTGTGCCCCCTAAACAATATCGACGAGTTCAATTTCAAAGGTCACATCCTTTCCCGCGAGAGGGTGGTTGGCATCCAAGGTCACTTCCGATTCGCTGACGTCCTTTATGGTTATATCCATCGGCGGTCCCTCTACTTGAGGGATTTGCACGCGTTGACCTACCGTCGGATCCAAGCGCCAGCGCCTTGCGAACTTGCGTTTATTGACCACGGCCACCATTTCCTTACGGTACGGCCCAAAAGCTTTTTCCACCGGCAACTCTGTCGTTTTAGAATCACCGGGATTCATTCCCAGCACGGCTTCCTCGAAACCCGGGATGATTTGACCGCCGCCGATGGTAAACTGGAGAGGTTCCCGATCGAAGGATGCATCGAATACAGACCCATCGCCCAGTTTGCCGCGATAATGAACCTTAACGGTATCGCCTGGTTTTGCCTGTCTCATGACTTCCCTCCCATAGAGTTGTCCTAGATATCTAGCTCGCCCACTTCTCTCATCGGTTTCCCTACAATCGGTTTGATTTTTTCGCGCAGCCTGGCAGCGAAAGCGGTATTGAAGCAATAGATTTCGGCAAAATAGACTTTTCCATCCACCTCGTTACTTAGAAGAAGCTTTGCGGGTTCAATAAAATCCACCTCTCGCAAAATCCCATCTTCTCCACTAAGAGATCTTTCGCCTCCCTCCGACCAACTCGGCGGCCACTGGATCTTCGGGTGTTCTTTTAATCGCATAGGCTTTTCCCCCTAAAAATAGTTCTCTAGCGGCCAACGAATTGGTTGCTATGCGAAATGCAGATTCTTTATGTGAATTGAGCCCGCCCAGACTGAAATGCAGGACGAAGTTCGAAGAACCGGATGAGAAGGGAGACAGGCCCTTTTCTTGACACCTTTATTTCACGTCTAGCGCAAGCTCAGGTGATGTCAAGCCGGTTGCTTCATATTTTTGACCATCTGATGTGACGCAAGGTTTCTGATAGCTCAATGCCCTCCGAGTCGTTCGTCAAGCGGGAAAGAAAGTAGCAGGAAAGTCAGTATTTATTTGCCCTTGCAATTTTGACATGCAGTCGAGTAGTTTTGTGTCGTTCGATTTGCAAGCCAGGAAGGAGTGTCTTTTATGGCGCGCTTTTCCACTTTGGCAAATTGTCGCTTGTCGTTTCGATTGTGCTTGGTGGTTGCATTGATCACCTGTACCGTCTTGTTGCCTGCCCGCGTGACCCGCGCTGCTGCCACGCCGACCCGAATTGTGATCGGGTTTCCCAGTCCGACCCCGCGAGTCGCACCGCTGTGGATCGCCCAAGACTTGGATTTCTTCGGCAAGTACAGCCTCACGTCGCAAATCGTGCTGGTGCGTAACAACCAGATCCTGACGGCGGGTATCGCCGCAGGCGATATCGACGTCGGTTACACGGGAGGAACCACGGTCCTGGGGGCCGCGGCGGCCGGCGTGGAACTGAAGATGGTCGCGAGCTTTGTCAGCCGCGGCAGGGGCTATTTGATGGTCCGCCCGGAAATCAGAAAGCCGGCTGATTTGGCGGGAAAACGCATCGGCGTGCAGAGCATCGGCGGAACTCTCTGGATGTACGTCATGCTGACGTTGGAGCAGCTCGGATTGGATACGGCGCGGGACCGGATTCAGCTGCTCGTCATCGGCGATCAAACGGTGATCGCTCCGGCGCTGGAATCACAGGTGATCGACGCGGCGGTTTTGACCTCGCGCACATACATTCCGGGCCTCAAGCAAAAGGGTTTTTCGTTGTTGACCGAGGTGACGCCGCCGATGGCTGCGACGGGGATCGTCGCGAGAAAAATCGCTCTGCAGAAAAATCCGGAGATCCTCGAGAACATCATGAAGGCGTTGATCGAGGCGGAATATTACGTGCTGGCTCCGAGCAACAAATCCCAGGTGATCAAGACCATCGTGAAAAGGCTCAAACTTGCCGATGCCTCCGCCGCGGAGGAAGGCTATGCGGACACGCTCAAAGAATTCGACGCGAAACCTTACCCGTCCATCGACGGACTGAGGAACATGCAAAGACTCTTGGCGATGCAAAATCCCCGGCTCAACGATGTCAATCCGGCAAATCTCATGGACATCACTCTCATGCGCAAGTTGGAGGAGAGCGGTTTTCTTGCGCAGCTACGGGCGCGCTATCGCGAATAGCGTTCGAGCGACATTGGCTGCCGTTGTGATTCAAGTCCGCAGTTCTTTGTTGACGGAGGTAGCGAGTTCCTGGTTCGGAGATCCTGGCGAAGCAAAACTTGACATCTCTCTGAGCTATCCCGATAAATAGCCTGATCAATTCTCAGCAAGATTTCTTTGGATAACATCCAGATATTTGAGGCCGCTGGCGGTGTTGAAAATAATCACCTCTTCGTCGGGTTTGATCCATCCGTTGGCAACCAGACCGCGTAGTGCCGCCACGCACGCCGCGCCCTCAGGGCAGAAAAAAATCCCTTCGGCTTTGCCGACACGAGGAATCTCCGCGAGCATCTCATCGTCGCTTACGCTCAGCGCCGTGCCGCCGCTCTCGCGAAGGATCTGTAACATTAGGAAATCTGCAACCGCCTGGGGCACGCGCAGACCGGAAGCGACGGTTTGCGCATTCGGCCACGGCTCGGCGCTTGCCTTGTTATCGGCAAACGCTTTGACGATCGGCGCGCAGCCGCTGGCTTGAACGGAAACCATGCGTGGCCGCGCGCTGCCAATCCAACCCATTTCTTCGAGCTCGCCAAATGCTTTCCACATGCCGATGAGTCCCGTGCCACCGCCGGTGGGATAGATAATCACATCCGGCAGGCGCCAATTGAGCTGCTCTGCGATTTCGTAGCCCATGGTTTTCTTGCCTTCGACTCGATAGGGCTCTTTCAGCGTCGAGACATCGAACCAGCCTTCCGCGGCTTTCCTCTCGGCGATGATCCGGCCGCAATCGTTAATCAGACCATCGACGAGGGTGAGCTTGGCGCCGTACTGCGCGACTTCGATTTGATTGGCCGCCGGCGTATCGCGCGGCATGAACACGTGGGCTTCTATGCCCGCGCGCGCCGCATAGGCCGCAAAAGATCCGCCGGCGTTACCGGCCGACGGAATCGCGGCTTTTCTCACGCCGAACTCTTTCGCCCGTGAGATTGCCAGCGAAAGCCCTCTGTCCTTGAATGAGCCGGTGGGGTTTTGCGCTTCGTCCTTGATCCAAAGTTGCTGCAAGCCAAGCTCGGCGCCGAGTCTCTTTGCGTCTAAAAGCGGTGTGTAGCCTTCTCCCAGGGAAATCAGATTGGCCTCATCTTGCAGCGGCAAAAGCTCGCGGTAGCGCCACAGTGAAGCAACTCGACCGGCGAGAGCAGATTTGGCGAAGGCCGTTTTCGCCTTTTCAAGGTCGTAGCGAACCAGCAGAGGCGAACCGCAAGGGCAAAGGTTCAGCAATTCAGACAGCGGGAAGCGTTTTCGACAACGCGAGCAAACGATTTCCTGTGCAAATGACATGGAAGAATCTAAGCCGGCACGATCACCTGCAACAAATACAACATCTGGTTTAGTCTCAGGCGTTTGAACACCGCACGGCGCAAACAAGAATTTCGGAAAACTAAGGACAGGCTAGTTTCAGCCAAACGATGGAATGGCATCGGCGAGTGAAAGCGCGAAGAGGATGATCCCGTCAGTCGTGGGAGAGCTTTTCCTCGTCGCGTCGAATTACGTTAGGCATCGACCGAAGTTTCTCCAATGCGCTGCAACAGCGCTTGATAATTTGCGCGCTCTGAAAAGAGCTTCATGTCAAGCTCTTCCTTCGTGATTAAGCCTTTCTCGATCATGAGCTTCGCCACGAGGTCAGCCGTCGCGAGGGCTGTTATCATCAGCTCTTGGAGCGTGAGGATTCCATCTTTGTCTAATTGGCCCATGTTAGAGTTCCTTCCTTGCGGCGCATGTTTTGCCGCTTCAGTCGAAGTTTCGCCAACTCCATTTGACCGCTCGCTGAACGTCTGCCGAATCAATTAGGACCATCTGATCAAATACGCTCTTATCGGTCAATATGTGTAAAAAGCAATGATGGATGAATTGAAGCGCGTCGCTCCAGCAGTGGCAGGATTTCTCACGGCTAACTTGGATTGGCTGGTTCGGGATGGGCAGGAGCCCTAAGACTATTGTTTTGCGGCTGTTGCGGCGGAGGCTGCGCTTTTCCGTCGGGCGAATGTGCTGCTACTCAACGGATTGGGTTGAAAGATGATGCGTTGCTTGATGTAACGCACTGAAGCCCCGGTCAATCCTTTTGGCGTGGTTTAAACGGATCGAGGCTTTGAGTGCTCGCAAAGTTCAAGACGTGGATTTGCGTTTCTCTTTTTGATGTCTCTAAGCCAGCGCTTCCTTGCCGTCGGGCACCGATACGGCAAACGCATTTAGGGTCATCGCAAGCATCGAGTAGAAGCCTATGGCGCTCACCAACTCAACCATGGCTTGCTCTCCGAACATCGCTAGGCCCCGGTTGTAGTTTGCCTCGGAAAGCGACCGAGTCGTATTGAGCTCGGTGGTAATGTCATAGACCAGGCGTTCGTCGTCGCGGGTAAATTCCGGTGTGCGCCGCTGGCGGATGGCTTGGACAATATCGCGCGAGATACCGAACTTGAGCGCGTGGGGCTCATGGATAAACCAGGCATACTGCGCGGTGGCCAGACGCGCTGAAATCAGGATCATCAACTCGAGCAGCCGTCGTTCAAGCGTTATTCGTGACGCAAACATCTCCTGCAGTTTGAGCGTGTTTTCGCAAAGCTCGGCGTTGCGCAGCCAGACGGCGAACGGACCGCGCATATGGCCGCGGGCGCGCATCATTCGCTCGTAAATCGTCCGTTGTTCAGGAGAAAGTTTTGTTGCGTCTATTTCCGGCAAGCGTGGCATTTTTTATCCTCGTATAAAGACGTTCCAGTCGTTCAAGTCGTTCAAACCCCCACCTCTATCCTCCCCCGCGTGGCGGGTGAGGATGAAGGAGGGGATGGTTTCGGGTCTCGCGTTTCAAGTCTCGGATTTATTTTCTTGCTTTACACGCCAAACTGCTGTTGAATTGTGGTCTGCTTCGTATTCTCTCATATCGAGATTCGGGTTCACTTGTAAAGTTTGTCGACGAATCCCGACTTGCCGATCTCGGTAAGGATTGAATTGTCGATGAACGTTTCGGGCTTCGCTGTCTTGGCGCCGGGATGGGTCGCGAAATTGAGCATCGTTTGCACGGCTGCGGCCGGGACGAGCGGCAATTTTTCCCATGCCGGCAAGAATGTCTGCTAGGAATTGTCGAGATCATCCGCATCGGTGGTCTTGGTATATTTGCCGATGATTTGTTTGGCGTATTCGGCATCCGTGCGGGTGATTTTGATGCCTTCGAGATAAGCTTGCAGGAACCGCCGCACGTTGTCGGGGCGCGTTTTAATATATTCCTTGGTGGTGGCAAGCGCGGCGTGAATCACGAAGTAAAAATGCCGGCATCGGCGTTGCCCTGGTTTATGCCGGTGAGAATTTCTACCATACCTTTCAGACAGATTAACTTGACGTCTTTTCCCGCCGACAAGCGCGCCTGCTGGAGCAGAACTCGCGCGGCGAAATCGGTGGTGGCGCCCGGCACGGTCACGGCCAACACCTTGCCTTTCAGGTCGGCGAGCGAAGCAATTTCCGGTTTCGCATAAAGGGACATCACCGCTCGATTCATAATGCCGGCGATATAGACGACCGGCTCACCGTTCAATCCCGCTTCGACGATTTCACCGCCGGGATTTATGATGTCGAGATTTGGGAGCGATGTATCGAAGGTCGACTGACAATCCGTGCTTGGTAAATAGATTTCTGTCCGCCGCGATCCACAACGGCGCAAATGCGCCGCTAAACGCCGCATAGTTCGCCCGTACCGACGGGGCTTCGCCGGCGTGTACTCTGAATCCGCCAACGAGAACGAAAAACAGCGCAAACAAAAGCACCGATTTCATTATCGACAAAACAAATGGAACTGATTTTTCAAAGGGTTTCATCCCACCTCCGAATTTTTGACGCTGTAAATTTGCCGTCGCGTCTGACGCGAGTATTTAATCGATCACGCTCACCGCTCGTGTTTCAAAATGGATAGAAAATTATCGGCGAACACTTTCTTCAAGTCATCCGCTTTGAGCTTGGCGGCTTTCGTTACATGCTTGGAAATCTTCTCGACTTCCATGGGCAGGGGATTATAGGGATGGTCGGAGCCGAAGAGAATCTAGCTGGTGCCGACGCCGCGAAAGGCCTCAAGGAGCAATGGCATCCAGCCGACCACGGATGTTTCTAAGAATATGTTCTCGTTCTGCCGGGCGACGGCGACCGCGAGCTTTACGTACTCCGATACGC
>VBKX01000160.1:0-1735 GCA_005879435.1 Deltaproteobacteria bacterium | reverse complement strand
CATGATAGCGCCGTGCCGCGACGTAAATCGGTTCCATCAGTTCGGCTTCGTTGGGGTCGAAGAATTCGATTTCCGGATGCAGTTTGATGCCTCTGAGTTTGAGAGTGCCAAGGCAGTGATCGAGAGCTTTTGCCGAAGCTTCCGGGCCGAAATTGGGATTGATACGGCAAAAGCTGATGATGCGTTTCGGATATTTGGCCATTTCCTCGGCCATAATTTGGTTCGCTTCGGAGTAATCGGTGTAGGAAGCGCCCAGAGGAAAAGCCACGGCGCAGTCCAACCCGGCTTCGTCGAGGTTGCGCACGAGGTCGTCGCCGAGAAAACTTGCGACGCCGTGGCCCAATGGTGTTTTGCGTCGTCCCAAATGCGAATGAGCATCGATCGCGTAAAATTCCGAGTCTTTGATACGTAAAGCCACGTTTGGTTCTCCTATGATTGTTAATGGATATTTTGACGATGATTTTACAAACACGCGATCCGGGCAAGCTTCGAAGGCGATTCGAAATTGCTGGTCGCTGCGGTTAGAGAGCCACAAGTCGGTGACGAGTGTCAAGCTGGTCGTCGTTGCTATCCGTCTTATCGTAAGCTTTCGCTCGTCGCATGTGAAAGTTTCCGACAAGCACAATTCTTGACAACTGGCTTGAGAGATTGATCATCGAATTCGATATTAATATCGAAAACGTCGTTTGACAGGTGCTAAGTGCTGCAGATAGATTTTCCTTAAATGCGGGCGGGCGCGGTGTTGAGACTCTTTTGCGGGATGCCCCTGTTCGAATGGTAAATCTTAATTGACTCATACTAGACTATGCCGTTGCATTGCTGAGCTCTATGAATTCATAAATACCATCATAACTGCCTCTGCACGTAATTTGGGACGAATAGCGTAATTCGTGGCAGAGTCGTGCTAAGAAATTATCAACGATTATAAAGTGAGGATTGTCTCATGTTAAGGATCGATGCGGACGCACATGTTCTGGAAACTGAAAAAACCTGGGAATATATGGAAGGTGCCGATAAGAAATTTCGGCCTCAAGTCGTCGTCTCCACTGGCGGTTCACCGAATGACGAGTATTGGCTTGTCGACGGCACGCTGCGACTCAAATCTCGCAACGTCGGCAAAAACACGCCCGCGGAATCGCGCGAGTTGCGTGATCCGAGTGCGCGCTTGAGACACATGGACGAACTCGGTGTCGATGTTCAGGTGATTTTTCCGACGATGTTTATCATTCCGCTGACGGCGCGCCCTGAAATTGAGCTGGCCTTGGGTCGCAGCTATAACCGCTGGATGGCGGATGTATGGAAGCAGGCGAAAGAGCGCCTGCGTTGGGCCGCTGTGTTGCCGCTGTTGAGTATGCACAAAGTGTTTGAGGAAGCAAAGTTTGCCAAAGAGAACGGCGCCTGCGGCATTTTTCTGCGCGGTTCGGAGTGCGAAAGACTTTTAAGCGATAGTTATTTCTTTCCGCTCTACGAAGCTGCCAGCCGCTTGGATCTTCCGATCTGCATTCATTCGGGCACCGGGAGCTCCGGGTTGTACGATTATTTTCGTTACGAGACCATCGGCTTTTCGAAATTCAAATTGGTGATCGTCGGCGCATTCCACAACATGATCATGGATGGGATTCCGGAGCGCTTTCCAAACCTCAAAGTTGCTTTTCTCGAAGCCGGCGCGCAGTGGCTTCCTTACGTGCTGAACGATCTGGGCAAGCGCTACAAGCTGCAAGGTCGAGAGTTGAAT
>VBKX01000159.1:16167-18198 GCA_005879435.1 Deltaproteobacteria bacterium | reverse complement strand
CACGTTAACGAACTCGGGTGGAACTAAATCGGTCACAATTAGAATTACCGGAACGGCGAGTATCAGCTGATGGCGAAACTGATGCTCAATTCATCGGCGTCGAGAACTGTTAGTAACCAGAATGGTTTCACTCTGATCGAGATTTTTATCTCGATCGTGTTGCTTACGGTCGGATTGATGGGGACGGCCGTTCTCACGACCGGTGTGGTCCGCGGTAACTTGGGGAGTAGAAACATGACGACCGCGACTGCGATCGCGCAGTCTTGTTTAGAAGAAAATCGACGTGTGGGCTTTACCAGTGCCGGCGCCGGTTCTAGTACTTGTCTATCGGGCAGCGTCAATGTGACCCAAGGCCCAGTCACTTTTACGCGGGCGCTTACGGTAACGCCAACACCCGCCATCACACCTACGATAAAAACGCTTACAGTCACGGTGACATGGTCCGAAGGTGCCGTGGGCTCTAAATCCTTGACTTTGACCACCATTATAGCGGCGTCATGATCGAGCTATCGCATCAGAAATTTAAGACCGCGGTGGGCTTCACGCTCATGGAACTGCTGGTCGCCATGACTATTGGGCTTATTGTCCTCGGTGGAGTCGCCAAGACGTTTACCGCTCAGAGCCGACAAAACAGTGCCGAGGAACAGATTGGTCAGATGCAGCAAAACGTCCGCGGAGCGTTGGATTTAATGCTCCGCGAAATACAGATGGCAGGATATAAACCGGCAGGTGGAACATTCAATGGCATTCAAACTTCGACATCAACAACGCTGCGCGTCAAGCTCGATTTGGATTCCAGCGGCGTTGAAACGGACGGGTCGACGGACGACATTTCTTATGCCTTTGATAGCGCTACCGGTCTAATCACGAGGACTCTCAATAATAGCGGGGCAAGTGCCACAGTTGCCGACAACATCACGGCTTTCACGTTTACGTATTTGGACGCCAATGGCGCGTCAACCACCACGAATACGTCCGTCAGAAGGATTACCATTAACATCACTGCCCGGACTGCTAAACCAGACCCTAGTTACACGAGCAATGGTGGCTACAGAACCTATCAGATAAGCGCCGATGTGACACCGCCGAATCTGGCGCTGTAACGAGGAATATTTATGAAGTTCGATGGACAAACCCGTCGCCCTGGAGGCATCAGCTTATTAGCGAACGAGAAGGGTATCGTTCTGGTCGCTGTTCTCTGTTTGATCGCAACACTTGTCTTGGTCGGAACCACTGCCTACATCGTGTCTTCCACGGACGTTAAGATCGGTGGCAATTTCAGAACCAATCAAACTGCGCTGCAAGTTGCGATGGCTGGCGCGGAACAAGCGCGCCAAACTTTGCGGGTCACCAACGCATCCAGTACAAATCCATCTAACTTTAGCGAAGAGCTCGCCGCCCGGGTCGGCGCCAACGGCGTGCTTAACGGCTACACGTCGTCGACGGATGACGTACCTCTCGTGCCGTCGACGAGCTTGGTATCAGGTTACAGTTACGTGGTTTATTTGACGAACGATTCGACTGAGGGTGCGGCTAATACGACCGATGCTAATGGGAAAGCAGTCTTGACATCGGTTGCGACCGGACCCAATAACGCTAAGGTCATTGTTACGACGACTGTCCAGCTGTACACCGTTTCCACGATCAATCCTGCGGTCGTCTACTCCAAAGACAACGTCACTTTGAGCGGCGGTGCTCTGAGTATCAACGGTAATGATGCCGGCAATTGCGGCGGTGGCAATATCGCTCCCGTTTATACCAAGGACCCAGCCACAACCGATCTGCATGGTGGTCCCCACCTATCCGGCAGTCCCTCCACGCCACAGCATGGAA
The DNA here is from genome assembly GCA_005879435.1 of Deltaproteobacteria bacterium. Classification (GTDB taxonomy): domain Bacteria; phylum Desulfobacterota; class Binatia; order UBA9968; family UBA9968; genus DP-20. The sequence goes on along the minus strand of VBKX01000159.1, from coordinate 16,365 downwards.
CTATTGACATCGATCTGCAAGCTCTAGTGGACCAATTTAAGATCGGAGCCGACTATACGCTGACGGCTGATCAATCCGGCGGGACTTACGGCAGCTCGTCGAACTACGTAACCGTTTACGCTGACGCCGAGGCCACCCAAGCGGACCATGAACTTAGGCTCAATAATGTCACGGGCTATGGGATTCTAATCGTTAAGG
>VBKX01000159.1:10348-16106 GCA_005879435.1 Deltaproteobacteria bacterium | reverse complement strand
CACTGGGCGACACCGCTGTCAGCGGCAACATCGACATCGCTTATAACAGTTGCGAAGTTAAAAAATCCCTGGCGGAACAGCCGTTGAAAGTTGTCAATTGGAAGCAGAACTATTGAGTTCTCGATCTAAGAGCGGCTTCGACAGTGTCGGCAGTTTCGTTAAGGTCGTTGAACTCACGGCCGTACTCGATAAAAAGCTTGCTGTCCTTCACAAGTTTATTCTTAAAAGCGGTTATCTGACTTAATAGCTCTCGGATTTCACCGGTTAACATTCCACCAACTTCCTGAGACTTTTCTTTTAGTCGATTGAGTTCGCCGACGATTGGGTCGTCGGCCGCTTTCTCCTTCTTAGGTGTTGCTTCTTGCTGCGTTTCCTTGCCCTGCTCATCAGAGCCCTTTTTGGAATCCGTCTGAGTTCTTTCCGACGGGTCTCGATCCGACACGGTTACCAACTTAACAACTTGTTCGGTCTTCTCGATCTTGACCACAAAACGCTTTTCGATCCCGAATATTCCCCCGTAGGTATCGAAGAGCACCTGGCTGCCGTCATGCCAATATCGGGTCGTGACGTACTCGTTGCCGTTCTTCAGTTTGATCACGTAGGTCGCGTCGGCGACGCTGAACCAGTCGGCACATGCTGCGATAACGACTCCGTATACTAATCCTTTGCGCATTTAAGCTCCCCACGAGATCAACTCGCATTTTACCATCAATTAAGGTTTTCGCCAAAGTTAACTTCGTCATTCGTTGACGGTTTTGTCCGCTCTTGACACCTTTGCGCCGGCGGCAGTATTGTCCGCGTCTTGGAGGCAGCCATGCAGACTGGACCTAGAGATAACGGCTTCTCAATGATCGAGCTGATTGTCGCTTTGGTTGTTATGGGCATTCTTACCGCCATTGCCTTGCCCAACTGGAGTCGGTTGCTACCGGCTTATGCGCTGAATAATTCTGTCCGCCAGATTCAATCCGAGCTCCACAGCATCAAGATGCGCGCCGCCGCGGAAAATGTTGGTTTCCAATTGGCGTATCTGCAAGGCGCGAACGATTATTCGATTCAGCGTGATTCCAAAGCACTGGTGACTAAGCCGATAGCGGAAGGAACAAGTATTACTAAAGATGGCACGATCTCGTTTTCGCCGCGGGGAACCGCGAGCGGAAATCGGGTGCGATTGCGCAATAGTGCCGGCGTATGCAAACAGGTCGTTGTCAGCCCAACGGGCAGAGTCAGGATTTGCTCGCCGAACAGCTGCGCCGAGGACTGCTGAGTTAGCGATGATAAACCCAAACAAATCTCGCCGAGAAGCAGGTTTTACATTAAACGAGGTTCTCGCCACGATGAGTCTCGTGGTCGTGGCTGTGATGGGTCACTCGCTGGGCAGTGTCAACGTCATTCAGCGGCAAACCGTCAGCGGCAATTCAACCGTCGCAATTCACTTGGCACAGGACAAGATCGAAGAACTACAGGTGCGCCGCTCGCTAGCCGACATCGATGTATGCCCAACCGGGGGTGACCGCGGCATCTCTGCGAAAAGCGGAGTCGTGGGCATTTTTGATCGATGCTGGAGAATTGCACTGTCGCCCCTTGGAACGAACCTCAAGCAAATTGATGTCACCGTCTCATGGCGAGATTACGAGGCTCGTGAGATCACGCTTTCGACGCTATTATTTGTGGAAAATTGATTATGGCTTGGATGCATCTCGACAGTAGCGGATCAACATTGATCGAACAATTAGCGTCGTTGTTGATCGGATCGGTGCTGATTACCTCGCTGTACGGCTATTTTCGCAGCGAGTTGTACCACGTGCTCAGGCTCGAGGTGCAAACCGGCACGCTCGAAGACGCCCGCGGCGCCTTGGATATCATGATTCGCGATCTGAGAGAGGCGGGTTCGTGGGGAGGTGGCACCGTGCCGTCAGAGCTCGGCGGTGCCGATGATCCCAACAACGATGACGACACGATCTGCAATCGCGTCTATGCCGCGAGCGCCAGTTTGATCCATATTCAAATGGATCTGAATGGCAACGGTAATTGCGCCGACACTGACCCGCGAGAAAATGTTCGTTACGAGTTGACGGGTCCGACCGGGACTTGCTCCGGGTCCAATATCATTCGACGCAACGGTGATTGCTTGGTGGCGAACGTCGTGCCCGCGATCTCCGGGAAAATCTTCACATTTTACGATTCGAATGGCGCCGATCTCGGCAACACGCCGTCGTTGCGCGCAATCAAGCGAGTGAAAATCGCCTTTAGCGTTCAAGTGAAAAATCCCGATCCGAAAATCGGCGGTAGCCTGACGTCGGCGCTTTCGACGAGCGTTGAATTTCGCAACTAATGTTCAATCCTATAAAAACCGGCGGGAAGCACCTGCAGAGTTCACACGGAATGGTGCTCATGAGCGCCCTCACTATACTGACTGTCTTGCTGGCCGTTGGCATCGGCATCCGTGTAATGCTGCAAAATGATTATCGGGTGTTGAGCAATTTACGCGGAGGCACGGAAGCATTTTACTATTCAGCAGCCGGACTCGAATGGAGCAAAAATGAACTCGCTCGTGATGTCGCCTTTCCGCCTGTTCCAACGAACCAGGCGAAGTCCTTCGCGTCAGGCGGTTTCGCTGTTTCGTTTCCTTCCCCGACCGTCGTTGGTCCATTGACGGCGACGTTCGTTGTCCGCTCGGTGGGAACGGTTCGCACTACGTCACAAGTTCTCCAAGCTCAACTTACCAAGGCCTACGACCTCGCTGACGGCGCACTCGGTCTGCGAGGAAGCGCCGCGCGCGTCAATCTCGGCGGCGGCGCAACATTTATTTCCGGTGTTGACCATGATCCGGCAAACGGGAATCCTCTGCCCGAGGCGAAGTCACGAAGCGCAGTCACCGTTGCCGACGATGCACTGCGCGACCTATTCATGCAGGCGTTGGGAAGTCCTCCGCCAACGGGTGTACTGGAGAGCGCGATCGACGTGCCGGTGCTCTCGCCGAGCGGTCATGTTCCAGCGACTGTCATCGCCCAATTGGCCAACGACATATGCGTGGCTCCTGGCGTTTCGCTGCACTTAATTCCGAGTGACGGGAGCCTGAGTTTTGAAAATCAACTTTGGGGCTCCCGACTTTCGCCGCAGCTCCATTGCATAGAAGGACTTTCAACGCCGGGCGATGCAGTGAGCTTCGCGGGAAACATGAGCGGCGCAGGAGTTCTGGTGGTTAGAAACGCGGATTTGAACCTGAGTGGCTCGTTTCGCTGGGAGGGGTTGGTCATCGTTTCAGGTCAAGAACTGGGCCTCAAAGTTTCGGGGGCGACAAGCAAAGAAATATTAGGTGCGGTGCTGGTAAACGAAACCGGCAACCCTGGAAGCAGTATAGCAATTCTCGATATTCAGGGGAATTTACGTCTACTTTTCAGCCGCGAAGCATTACGGCGGGCGGCCAAGCTGATTCCGAGCGCCACACTCAAGAATACCTACGTGGCATTGCCTTCCTTCGTTTCCCAGGACTATTGGCGCACTGCCAGCCCTTAGATTTGATGTCCACTTTTAATTTACAATGATCCTGCAAGATGTTAAATTATGATTCTACAACAGTTTGGCAAACCTATAAGGCCTTTGTGACGGGTTTTTAAAGGTCCAACAGCAGCTACAGTCTCGAAAGCTTTTATAGCTGCATGTGGACTGGTGGGTGACGAGCAATCATGGGAGAGGCGCAAGAGGGAGCGAGCATGGAAACAAAAAAGACCATAATGGTGGTTGACGATAACCCAGATATCATTACGATCGTCAAAACCATTCTGGAAGGGCGCGGTTATACTGTCTTCAGCGCATCCAGTGGCCCTGAATTATTGAACATGCTGCCGAACCAAAAGCCCGACTTGATCATACTAGATATCATGATGCCGGAGATGGATGGTCTGGAAGTGCTGACTCGATTAAAAGGCAAAAGCGAAACCGCCACGATCCCGGTGATCTTGCTAACGGCGAAGGTGCAATACGAAGATGTTCTGGGCGGTTACAAACTAGGAGCCGACTATTACATCACCAAGCCGTTCACCAGCACCCAGTTGGTCAACGGCATCAATCTGCTCTTGGGCGAAGGCAAAGCCTAAACCGTCTAACTTAATAGACTTTCCACTTTCTTATCGAGTCCACACAGCCTCGGTGCAGCCGTTTGCATCTTCGCGGTGTTTTCTACATTCTTCTAAGTAATGATCCGACTGATCACTTTCGAAGGAGGAGACGGCACCGGCAAGACCACCCAAGTCCGAGCACTGGAGGAATACCTCCAGCAACAACAGCGACCTTGCCTGGTGACTAGGGAACCGGGGGGCACGGCGCCTGGAAAACTGATCCGAAAGGTATTGTTAGAAGTCGGCGATAACGAAGTCGCCTCATCAACGGAACTGTTCTTATATTTGGCGGATCGGTCCCAACATGTGCACGAGACCATCCTGCCGGCTATCAATGCGGGCAAGATCGTGTTGTGCGATCGTTTCACGGATTCCACTCTCGCTTATCAGGGATACGGCCGCGGCATTGATCTCAAATGGCTGCGCCAGCTAAACGACGCAGCGAGTGGCAGCGTGCGCCCAGATTTGACATTTTTGTTGGATTGTCCCGTTGACATCGGTTTGGCGCGAACGGTTCGCAGGCAGGCCGAGGCGGTGAACGGCAGAGTGCGAGAGGACCGTTTCGAGCGCGAAAAGATCGAATTTCACGAAAAAGTTCGCGCGGGATTTCTAGAGCTGGCACAGAACGAACCTTTGCGTTTCCGCGTCATCGACGCCGCCAAGCCCGTGGAAGTGACTGCCGTGGAGATTCGTCGGATTATCGATAAGGAACTAGTCGCATGAGCTTCACCGAAGTCGCCGGCCATGAAAGACAACTTGCGATCCTGCGCTCAGCTTTAGAGCGTGATCGCCTGCACCACGCTTATCTCTTCGTCGGACCCGAAGGCGTGGGTAAGCGCACGGTCGCAGTGGCTTATGCTAAAGCGGTTCACTGCGAAGAGGGCAGCAATAACTTTTGTGGTCAATGCACAAACTGCGCCCGTATTTCCGATGGCAATCATCCCGACGTTCGCATTATCGAACCCCTCATGGATAAGAAGGAAATCAGCATTCAACAAATTCGCGAACTGGAGCGCGACCTGAACTATCGGTCGTTTACTGGCAAGCGAAAAATTATGATTATCGATCCGGCGGTGTTAATGAATTCATCGGCTCAAAACGCCTTGCTGAAAACGCTTGAGGAACCGCCGCAGGAAACATTGATCATTTTGATTGCCACCAACAGCGGCGGTCTTTTGCCGACCCTGCGATCACGCTGTTTGCGGTTGAGCTTTGCGCCTTTGCCGCGGCGGATTGTTGCGGATTACCTGCGATCAAAGCGCGGGCGGACTGTGGATGACGCCGAGTTTCTTGCGGCGATGAGCATGGGCAGCATCGGCGTGGCGCTCAATTTAGATAAAGACGAGCTGATCGAAATGAGACGGGCTTGGACGGGCATATTAAGTTCCCTCAAAGCGGGAGACTATCAATCGGCCATGGAGGCCGCCGAGGCGCTTGCCGGAAGTCGCGATGAGACGCTTAAGTTTCTTAAGTGGGCCGAAAGCTGGTATCGGGATCTGTTAATTTACCGGGTCACCAGCGACTCGGACGAATTGGTAAATCTGGATATGCTCGCGCAAATCGGACACCAGGCAGCAGAAATCGGCTTTGAACGGATCGATTCCGCGCTTGTAAAGACCGTTGGAGCTGCCGCTGAGATC
>VBKX01000159.1:7459-10190 GCA_005879435.1 Deltaproteobacteria bacterium | reverse complement strand
GCTTTACTACGTCAATGCCGAGCCGCACCTGGGCCATACGTACACGACTGTCGTAGCCGATACCCTGAAACGATATTACCAATCGATTGGGTACGAAACTTTTTTGCTCACCGATACCGATGAGCACGGTGATAAGATTGCGCAAGCGGCTGCCGCCAATGGGACGAGTCCCAAGGAGTACGCGGACCGAATCAGCAGTCTGTTTCGCTCAACGTGGGATACTTGCGGTATCGCCTACGATCACTTCATTCGCACGACCGACTCCTACCACAAGGAATATGTTCAGAGCGTGCTGCAAAAAATTTATGACGGCGGCGATATTTATTTCGGCGAATACGGCGGCTTTTACTGCTACGGATGCGAGCGTTTCTACACCGAGAAGGAACTGGTCGATGGCAAATGCCCGGACCATCAGACGGTGCCGGATTACATCAGCGAGAAGAACTATTTTTTTCGCATGAGCAAGTACCAACAGCAACTCATTGACGCGATTCAGAGCAAACCCGATCTTATTCGGCCCGAACGCTATCGCACCGAAGTCTTGGCTTTTCTCCGCGAGCCCCTCGAAGATCTGTGTATTTCACGCCCGACCAGCCGTTTGCAGTTGTCACCTACGTCTGGTTCGATGCCTTGCTCAATTACGTGAGCGCTTTGCAACACCGCGGCGGAGATTCTCTACCATCTTTTTGGCCGAAGGCACAGCATCTGATCGCCAAGGATATCTTGAAGCCGCATGCGATCTATTGGCCGACGATGCTGATGGCAGCGGGCCTGCCGCTTTACGATCACTTAAACGTCCACGGCTACTGGGTGATGGATTCCGGCAAGATGTCCAAAAGCTTGGGAAACGTGATTCGTCCGCTGGAGATGAAAGCGCGCTTCGGCATGGATGCGTTTCGCTATTTTCTGCTGCGTGAAATGGCTTTCGGTCAGGACGCAAAATTTTCCGAGGAAGCGTTGGTCACTCGGATCAACGCCGATCTGGCGAACAATTTGGGCAACCTGGTGAGCCGCGTGTTGGCGATGCAGCAAAAGTATTTCGCCGGGGCGGTTCAGCCGCTAAGTTCCGGCTGGGCTGCGGAAGATTTCGAGCTGCGGGACAAGTTCATTCAGGCTGAAAACGAGCTGAATAGCTACGTCGCGGAGCTACAATTCCATCGCGCCTTGGAGTCCGTCTGGTCGGCCCTCGATCACGCGAATCGTTACATCGTCCAGACTGCGCCGTTCACGATAATCAAAGATGCAGAAAAACAAGCTCGCGTCGGCGAAGTATTGCATCATCTGCTCGAAGCGGTACGAACTCTGTCGCGTTTGCTCGCGCCGTTCATGCCCGACACGGCGCGAGAGTTGAGCGCGCTGCTGGCGCTGAGCGACAATGCTTTGAGAGTGCCTTGGGGTCAGGGATTCGTTGCCGGCCACAAGGTCAATCCGGCCAAAGTTTTGTTCCCGCGCATCGAAACCGATGCGAAAAAGTAGCTCGCAATCATGCTGATCGACAGCCACGCGCATATCCAAGGCAAGGAATACGCCGGCGAAGCGGCGGACGTGATCGCGCGAGCGCGCGCGGCGGGAGTCGAAAAAATTATCGCAGTCGGCGGCGCCGGTGACATGTCCAGCAATACCGAAGCGGTGGCTTTAGCCGATTCATTTCCGAACATCTATGCCACCGTCGGCATGCATCCGCACGACGCCAAGGACGTCGGCGCAGACGAGCTGCGCGCACTGCGCGAATTGACGTCGCACCCCAAAGTGATCGCCGTTGGCGAGACCGGGCTCGATTACTACTACAACCATTCGCCGCACGAGGTGCAGCGTCGCGTGTTTGCCCAGTTCATTGGCATGGCGCGCGAGACCGGTTTGCCGATCGTGGTTCACGAACGCGACGCGGCACAGGAAGCCGCTGAATTACTGCGTAGCGAAGGCGCGCGGGAATTGCACGGCGTCATTCATTGCTTCACGGGCAATTATGAAGCGGCCTGCGATTATCTCGATTTAGGATTCTATCTGTCTTTTACCGGTATCATCACTTTTAAAAACGCCGAGCCGCTAAGAGACGTTGTTTGTAAAGTCCCGCTAGAGCGAATGCTCGTAGAGACCGACTCGCCATTTCTCACTCCGATGCCGCACCGGGGGAAGCGCAATGAGCCCGCCTTTGTACGGCTCGTTGCGGAGACGGTGGCAAAAGTCAAAGGTATTTCTCTCGAAGAAGTCGCCGAACGTACCAGCCAAAACGTGCAAGATCTATTCGCGATCTAAGTTGAGACCTGCTCGCGTGCGGGTTTTGCGCTACAGACGCGACGAGGGATTCGGACACTTGCGCAGCTTTGCTGATAGTGTGTTTGGGTCTCGCCTGATGAATTGATGATCGAGAAATTCCCTTAATCGGCCAATCCAGGTTTAAAAATTCAGCTGGGCGTTAGTGTTTCGTCGACATTTTCGCGGAGAGATCGGACTCCTTCTAACCGCACGCCACGCCATATGTTGATAAAGCTCCCATGCTCTTTGAATCAAAGTATCCATAGTTCACCCGCAATCTCAAAGGTCAGCGTTTCTCGCTCCAGCGAAGGCCATTTGGCTGCACGAAGGAGAGCGACGAGATGTGACGCGTGCGGTTAAACTTTTCCTCGCCGCTGCCGCCGGGCTTCTCATCGAAATAGGTGATTTCCAATACGTAGCGCCCGGCCCAGGGCGTCGGCAGTGTGATCCGGCCTTGGTCGTCGGTCACAAGAGG
>VBKX01000159.1:1115-7436 GCA_005879435.1 Deltaproteobacteria bacterium | reverse complement strand
CCATTGACTTGCGTGGGCACTAGTTCCAGGTCGAGCTTGGCGGCGGTTTCCAAGCGTCCGGCCTTGGCATAGTAAATCGTTTTAGTTATGCCGCCTTTTTCCTTGTCTTCACGTGGCGGAACGCTGCTGTCCACGAAACGCACATCGCCGCGGCCTTTGACGGCAAACTCCAAATTGTTTTCGTTCCTCTTGACCGGCAGCGGCTCGTCGCTCGCACCGATAAAAACCCGCGGCGCCTTGAACCTGTCGAGTAGGCCGTCGGTTCTTTCGCGGATGTCGTCGATCCATTCGCCGAAGTAGGCGCGCGCCGGGCTGTCGCCATCGCGTTCGAGCCAGACAAAATGGGCGTGCGCCGTATCGATCAGCGCCAGGATGAGTATCACGGTATTGATCAATCGTAACATTGGCGTTCTCCTTTTTTACGCCGATGCAGCGACGACACTTTCCTGCTGCAAGGTTACCAGCACGCCGTTGATCCAAGCTGCTGCTGCCCGGTTATAATCGGCGTCGCAATCGACGCGCGGATAAAACCGCGTGGCGCCGTGGCGCTCCACTCCACCGGGTACTAAGCGGGGCAAAGAGATTGCCGCATTCACAGCGGAGCGGCTCTGCGGGCAATCGCTCCGAAGCTTCTTTACTCGTCGATCGTTTCAACTAATTCTCGCTTTCCTGTAAGCCTCGATCGCAAGACGCGAACCTATTCACACGTGGTTGCGGCGATGCTCTTTACCTCTACCATGCAACTCACTGATACCGTTCCGTGTGCCGAAAGCATCCTCATCCCCGTCGAGGCGTCTAGTTACCCAGCCTCGACCGAGGAAAACGTGGCCGCAGAGAAGCGGCAGGGTCCCTAACCCGATCGCCCAATGGATCGTGCTGCTCCATTGTCGAAGCGCGTCGTTGCTGACGTAGTAGAGCAGCCAACCGGACAGGACCAAGATTCCGTTTAGAGCGATCACGGAGAAGCCGGAAAGACGGTTCGTCTTCAAAGCTGTTCCACGCCGGATGTGCGTAATCAGGGTGCCCAACATGGCGAGATAGACGAGCATCGTTGCGCCGTGAACTTTCATGCTGAACGTTTGGAGGAGAGTTCGCGCTGTGCCCAGTTCAGGGTCTTTGAACCACTCGATCAGTAACCACAAGGTTCCGCTGCCCCACAAAACACCGAACACGATATAGAAAAGGCGCCGATGGAAAGGCTCCAGCCGCACTTTTTCTTGCAGTAGATCAATGATTTTGGCGGTGCGATCGGTGAATTTATCTCTCATTGAATCCTCGAACCAAGTCAAACGGTCATCGGCGCGACCCGAGCCGAACCTCTGAACTGCGACTCTCGTCCTGGTTTTGGTTCCGTAAAACATCGCACTCCGCGTCGGTCGATGACCATTGCCTGGGCGCCGAATTGCGTTAAAAGGTCAAAGCGTCGGCGATTACGCAACGTGAGGCGACGACAGTGACGCCTTTCTTCCATCGCATGGCCGCGTTTCGTCGCGGGTCGATGAGCGCGTCGGCGGCGGTGCCATTTTCCTGGGGCTCGGTAAAGCATCCACTGGAACTCGCGACCGCCGAATCTGTGATGGCTCCAAAAGAAAATAGGAGTGATGCATTTTCCGGGTGACGGATGCTGACCGGCTGGGGAGCACCAAAGACGTAGAGGTCGCCACCGGCATTTACTATGCCGGAATCGACGTCGCTTCTTTTAAGAGCCGCAGCGGCTCGGTCGACTGCGTAGCCTTTGGCAATGCCGCCGAGATCAATCCATACGCGGCGAGCCAGCGTCACGGAAACGTCCGGCAGCAATACGACGTCTTCGAACGACGCTTCCCTGGCGAACGATGCCGCGCCATGTGGTCGCGGCAGAAAACCTTGTTTCACAAGTCTGCCGCCGACGGAAATATCGAACGCGCCTGCAGAAAGCCGGCTCATCATATGCGCGCAACAAAGGACTTCGTAAGTCCTGTGGTCGATACGCAAAATCTCTCCGGGTGACGTACGATTAATGCGCGACACATCGCTATTCTCTTCGTGAAAGCTCATCAGGTGATGGACCCTTTCGATCTCACGAAAAGCGGCTTCGATACCGGCAAGGGCATTCACACCCACGGCGCCGATTTCTACTAATGTGCCAAGCAACGGCCGGGCGCGACGTATTTCATTTGAGGGCGATTTCATAAGTTGCCAGGATGCGCTTCACGCCGTCGGCGATGTGGCGGCACGAGAGCGTCGCGCCGCTGATATTTTTGATGTCTTTATTGAGTTTAAGCGGTGCCGCAGCGTTCTTGCCGGCTAACTGCGCCCGCCAATCGGCGTTGCGGACTTCGTAGCCATAACTTTCCCGATAGGTCATGATTTCGATCTGCTTGACCGTGCCGTCGGCATTTAACCCGACGGCGTAGGTGATAAATTCGTGTTTGCCCACCACTTCGTCGACGATGAAGTAGCCGCCATTGGCCACCTTCCACAGCTTTATGTCTTTGCGTCTGACGTTGGCGTCGCTGCGCCGCTCGATCTCTCGCGCCTGCTCGTTGGTGAGCATGATATTCGCCGGTGCGAGTTTTTCCCCGGGGAAAATGGTTTGTTGCGCTTGCTCCACGGTTAAATAAGTTGCCGCGTACGCGGGAATAGAGATGGCAGCAACGGGCAAGCAAGCCGCCGGCAGCCAAATCCATTGCGCAGTTCGCATAATGACTCCTTGGCGAGGGAAACCGATTTTAATCCTTAAGACGACAAGACGACATTTTACCAAATCATCAGCTAAATCGCCCGCTTGATAAATCCGGCGCACCGATGATAACGACAACGCGCAAGTTAGCTGATCAAAGTTTGATAATAACCCCATCCCATTTCTCCTGCGTGCCATCTGTTGCGGCTCATTAGAAATTAAAAGCGATCTTGAAGCGGTACTCGTAACGCTCGTTTTCGCTCAACTGTCGTCCGTTGCTGTTTCGTCCCGCTATGCGGGGATTTCCTGATACCTGAGGCAGGAAGGTAAAGGTAAACCACCAACGCTCGGCTGCGTAGTGAATGTTCGGTCCGAGGAAATAGGCATCGCTCTCGCGTTTTTTGAACTCCGGATATACTGCGTGGTATCGGCCTTCGACGCCAGCGAACCAATGAGGCAAGAAACGGTAGGAAACGCCGACGGTGTGCTCGAGCTCTAATTCTCTCTCGCGCTCTCCGGTGGCTTGGAATTTTTTCCATTCAGGTTCGAGCGTCAGGTTGTAGGCTAGGGCAAGCTGGTCGTCGAAGAAATTTTTCTGCAAGATCAGTTTGGATTCGAGTCCAAATCCATTCACGCGCTCGCCGGAAATCTTGTCGATGCGTTGATATTCCGGCTCGATGTAGAGGGACAAACCGAATAAGTCTTTGTAGACGCTTAGGACGTTGTACTTGAACTCGACATTGAAACCGTCGAACTCAAGGCCGCGATGCAATCTTCTGTCGGGGTCTTCGGCCAACGCGCCGCCGCTGATTTGGTGCGACCGGCCGTTTAGATACAAAGACGCTTGAAAGCGATCGGTAAAGCCGTGCTCGAATTCCAGCTGAGTATCCCAAGCACGGTAATTGCCTTTGCCTTTTTGATTACGGGAGGTCGTCCAAAGGTAAATCTCGTTAGCGCCCGCCGGCAAAGTATCCGTGCCGTAAACATAACCCCATAGGTTTTCGTCGGCGTGTGCCTGCGTTAAAAAAAACGGCGTCGGAATTACCAGCGCCGCTACGAGCGCCACGCGAAATAGAAACACTTGCCAAAACATTTGCTGATCCTCCTCTCCAGTTGACGTTTTGATATCTTCAGACTGCTCATCGCCTCGGCCGTTTCGGATTCATCATTCGCCTCGCAAAAAATGCAAAAGCCCGGCGCCACCTTCATCTGTGGCACACCGGGCTCTGGATTCTAGACCTCTGGCCGCTGCGATTTTGGCTTTGAAACTATACGACTGACCTATATGTTTATTCTCACTGTCCCCTTGGTATCGACCGGCACGACAACGTGACGTTTACAGCGCCGGCATTTGATTTCGACGCCTTCGGCGACCACGCGCGCCAGCAGATTGCCGCAGCCGCAGCGAAGCGAGCCTTCACGCGTGGCCGGCGCGCGAGTTTCGTTCCGTTGGTTTTGAAAGCGAGACTGCATTTACGCTTTCTTTCTTTCTCTGGCCATTCCCAGCGACGTCATGACGAAGGCACACAGCATGATGGCTTGGGCCGTTAATGTTTGGACGGTGGGATAGATGCCGAGTATCGGCACTTGCAGCGGAAGATCTACGGGTGTTGTCAGGATCCAACCGGCTGCTTGCAACTCTTTGATGCCGACGCCGGCGAAGATAAACGCGACGACGTAGAGCAATGTTCCGGTGATGCCGAAGAAATATTTCAACGGAACCCTGATGCCGAGCTTAAAAATGACAATCGTTAAAACTATCAAGGCCGCCAAACCGGCGACGAAGCCCCACAGAACTGCGTGATGGCTATTCTCGTTCTGTAGCCAGAGCGCTTGGTAAAAGAGGACGACCTCAAAAGCCTCGCGGTAGACCGCAAAAAATGAAATCCCCATCAAACCGAATATGCTTTTGCGCGAAAGACTGCTCTTGACCTTATCTTGTATGAACGCCTGCCACTTTTTGGTCTCGGAGCGGGTATGGAGCCAATAGCCAACGTAGAACAACGCGAGCGCGGCGAAGATCGAAATGAATCCTTCCATGCTCTCGCGATGCTGGCCGCTCAATGTCAGAACGGTTTTCGTAATGAGCCAGGTCAGCCCTCCCATGACCAGAGCCAGAATCCAGCCCAGATGGATGTAGCGGACGGCGTCCTTTGCGCCCATCACTTTTAGCATCGCTAAAATTGCCGCCAGGATGAGCGAGGCTTCGAGTCCTTCTCGAAGAATGATGAGCGCCGAGTTAATGAAGGTGTAATAGTCGGAGATGTTGTCTTGGCGCGTAAGGATCTGCTCAGCATGATCGAGCTTGGCTTCCATGTCGACGTGGCGCTTTTGAATTTCGTCTGTGGATACTCCTCTCGACCGAACGTCATGTCTTTGGCAAATAAAGCCGGCTCCGCCAGATCATAACCGTCGATATACGCATCCACGGCCTTTTGGTACGCCTTTTCTTTGTTTCCCTGTTTATACAGCTCGACGGACTCGCGTAAATATTCGCGCGCGATCGCTAACGGGTCTGAGGTTTTGGTCTCGAGCAGGCCGCGGCGCAAATACGCGAGCATGTTGAGCGCGTCGGTCTCATTCGAAGCAAAGGCTTTGAGCTTCTCCAGTAATTCGTCGTCCGAATGGGTTGCTAGAGTCGCGACCGTTTGAAGATCGGCCGGCAGTTTCTTCCCCTTCACGAGCTCCGTGCCTTTCTTCACGGCGTCTTCCGAAAAGCGGAGCGAGAAGACGTAAAAGGCTACCTGCCAGCGCTGATCCTCGGTGAGCGCGGCGAAAGACGCCATGGCCGTGCCTTCGACGCCGAAGGTTGACGTATTGAACGCTTTAAAAGGCGAGAGGCCGCCGATACGCTCCGGGTCGGTAAGGTTCGCCGGCGGCGGCATCTTCGGATTCATCGACTCGCGGCCCGGGCCGTCGCCCTTGCCGGTGCGCCGTGGCATTGCGCGCAATTTTCGTCGTAGAGTTTTTTGCCGCTCGCGAAAGTCGGCAGCTGCCGCGGATAAGGGACGATATTATAAGCGGCAATCAGTTTTTCTTTGGTCCTTTTGGCGAGCTCCAAGACGGTTTTCGGGTCGGCTTTGTTTTCGATCTGACTTGCCAACGATTTTAGCGCCGGCTCGACGCCCGCCTTGTCGGCCTTGTCGATTTCTTTGAGTTGTTTAAAGAGATCGAGGCTGCGCCTGGAGAACTCCTGCATTTCGCCGTACTCATCTTGGCTGAGAACCTTGCCGTCGCGGACGGCGTTTTTGTAATCGCTGCCGAGATAATCGAGCAATGCCACCAAACGTTTTGGTTGATCTTGGGCAAAGGCCGCGGGCGCAATATTTAAGATCGTCAGAGCTGCCAATAAACAGAAAGTAGTAAAAGGCCAGCTGGTCGCCGTTCTCAATTTAGCGCCGCGGCTAGCCAGATAACTCACAGAGGAACCGGTGCAGCGCATCCTATGCCGTGGAGTTTTCATTGTTCATGACGCGTGATTCAACAAAGGAACCGTTTCATTGCAACGTCATTGTTCTCTCTTGATCTGACGGATCATCTTTACTATAAGCCCTTTGTGTGATTTGTTGTTTATGTATTAATAAGTTAATACTTTCTATATGGCAAAGTCAAAAGTTCGTATAGTCGAAAGAAAAAAGTTTGTCAATACTATCGAAGGT
>VBKX01000159.1:0-1052 GCA_005879435.1 Deltaproteobacteria bacterium | reverse complement strand
TCGAAGGTCCCAAAGTAAGTCATGCTTTAGAGGACTATCTCAAATCAATTTACCAGCTTGCCGAGGAAGCTCAGCCGGTGATCGCGGCACGCATCGCGGCCGAAACCGGGGTTTCTCCGTCAACCATATTCATGACGCTGCAGCGTTTGGCGCGGGAAGGCTATGTGACGATCAATCGCCGCAAGGAAATCCATCTGACTTCGGATGGCAAAACGGTGGCGGAAAAGATCGTCCGGCGGCACTTCCTAACCGAGCGGTTTCTCACCGATTTGCTGGGACTCGATTGGGTGAAGGCACACCAAGAAGCGCACCGTTTGGAGCACGCTATATCTCAGGACGTGGAAGAGCGGCTGACCAAATTATTGAGTAACCCGACGACCTGCCCGCACGGTAATCCAATCCCGGGGGCGCTATCGGGCCCGTCACAGAAGACTATTGCGCTGAACGAAGCGACCGATGGGCAGAGTGTCGAGCTTGATTTTATCACTGAAGGCGGTGAGCGGGACGTTCGATTGCTCAGTTTTCTGCAAGAGCACGGCATGCGGCCCGGCGCCAAGGTGCATGTCCTCGACGTCGCGCCTTCGCTCGGCATGATGACATTGAAAGTGGGAGAGGATGCGTTTTCGCTAGGGATTGAAGCGGCGAAAAAAATCCGCGTGCACTAGCCGATGGCGATTACGCGCCATCGCCGCCTTGCCGCTCGGCCAATTCACCGGTGAGAAATTCGATTTGGTCGCTGATTCTGGCGTCACGATCGATCAGGATGAGTTCCTGGCCACGGACCCGGCAGCACCCGCTCTGAGCCCGATATCCCGCCTCGCGCAAGAGTTTCTCGGTGCGCACCTGGATGTTCATCCGCTTCGCGCTCAGAATCAGTTCCTGCAAGCGAGCTTCCTGCTTATTTTTCGGCTGTGCCATGGCATGAGCCTCGACGATTCGCTCTGATTATCTACAAAATCGCTTCGGTTGTAAACCACCACGCTCTTTTTTCTCCTTGCAAAAACGCGCTTCCTTGTTATCGTGACCTGGCGTTTTGATCACATAGGCTAACG
>VBKX01000163.1 GCA_005879435.1 Deltaproteobacteria bacterium | reverse complement strand
TTACGTTTCCTCCGATCATGTCTTCGGCGGCGACGGCGTGTACGACGAAGCATCGTCACCTTGTCCCATCAGCGTTTACGGCGGGACTCGCCTGGAGGCGGAAGGATTGGTTTTGACTCGGCCGGCGTCCTTGGTCATTCGCGTGGGTCTACCGATCGGTCCATCGCCCAACGGCCGCACTGGACACCAGGATTGGCTGCGCTACCGCATCCAACGCAATCTTCCGGTCACCATCGTCCATGATGAATACCGCTCGGTGGTGTGGGCAAGCGATCTCGCGTTGCGCGTCATGCGCTTGGCGACCAGCATTGAAAATGGCATCCGGCATGTCGCCGCAAGCCGGGTAATTTCGAGAGTCGACTTGGCGAATTATCTGCTGACCCGATTTGGCCAGTCGGCAAATTACAGTTGCGAGAGCCGTTACGAACGCACCGCACCGCACTTGGGCCGGGTAGAGTTGAGGAGCAGATTTAAAGGCGAGCTGTTTCAACCGCTGCGGAGCGTGCTCGACGGGCCACGAGGAGCGCCAGAGTTTGATACGGACCTTGGCAACACCGTATGAAACATCGCGCCGGGATGACCGTTCTAGTTTCCGCGATCGCGAGCGCATCGATCTGGGCTCTCTCACCGTTTCTCATCGGATTGAGGGAGCCGTGGGACACGGACGGCAATTTCTACGTCGCCGCCTTGTTCGTTGCCGGCCTGGTCGCGGGAACCGTAAGTCCCAAACCTTTGTGGGCGCACTACGTTGGCGTCCTCATCGGCCAAATCGGTTATGAGCTGACCATCCTTCATGTCGGACCGTTGTTCTTGCTTGGTGTTGTATTCTTGCTGGCATACGGACTTGTTTACCTCGTGGCCGCGGCGCTCGCCGGTTATGTTCGATCCAAGATCGTCGGAATACCCGCGCGGACGGAATTGAAATAGAATCCGCTTATCGATACTGATGTCGATTAATGACCTCCGATGAAAATGACGAACACTTTCTGTGCCTAAAAGCTTCGCCGGCGAAGATGGATGCACTGTGGGCCGAAGGCTGGCGCCATTTCGGCGTCATCTTCGCGCGCTATCGGACATCGGTGCATGGCGGGAGACGATTCACGGTCCTGCCCTTGCGCATCGATCTGCAGCGATTCGTATTCACGCGCAGCCAGAAGCGAGTGTTGGCAAGGAATCGCGACACCGAAGTAATGCTCCGGCCATCGTTTATCGATGATCAGAAAGAGCTTCTGTTCAAGAAACACCGGCTTCGCTTCGATGAGAATGTCCCCTCTTCGCTTTTGGACTTCCTGTCACCCAATCCCGCCGCGGTGCCATGTGCCAATCTTGAGCTCTGCGTATACCTGGGCGATAAGCTTCTTGGCGTAACTTTTCTCGACGTTGGCGAGCGCGCGACGTCGGCCGTCTACGCCATCTTCGATCCCCAAGAAGCGAAGAGAAGCGTCGGTATACTCATGATGCTGCGCTCGATCGAGTATTCGCGCGGACGCGGTCACCTCTACTACTATCCGGGCTATGCATACCGGGAGCCGTTCACCTACGATTACAAAAAGCGATTTACCGGCCTCGAATATTTGGATTGGACAGCCGGCTGGAAACCGTACGTCAATGAAGAGCTGCACGACAGTGGCAAGGCGAGGCGACGATCGTAGCCCACTCCGGCGGACCGAAAAACTTAAAAATTTCCATTGCCAGGTAGCCAACGGATCCCTTCAGCACCCTTGACGTGGGACCCCTGCTGGTTTCGTTTCTCTCCCTCGATGAATGGCTGCGCAAAATAACGTTTGCTATGGCACTCCCCAAGCACTACAGTGAAAGTCATGAAAACAAATATGGAAGATCGATCACGCTATCGCATCACCGATTCTCACCGTAATCAGACCTTCGTTGGGGAACTTCGCAAAGACCGGGACACATACGCTTGGACATGGAAAGGTCATATTGACTTTACGGACGGGCATAATTTTGAATTTGCCAGCCAGCGGAGCTTTGTGACCGCGGTGGAAGCTGAAGACTATCTGCGTCGATTTGCGTGCGCACGCATCGATAATCGACTTAGCACGATGCAACCCAACCGTCTTTAACCGCGTCGATGGTATTTTGAATTAGCCCAGTGCCACACACACCGAACTCGCTGCGATATACCCAATCTTCGGAGATCGGCGGCTAACCAATTTCCAACAAACAACGGGCAGCTTGTTGAGATACCTTCCGTTCACCCTGACCCGGTCAAACACAGTATGCGGTTTTACACCGGTTTTTGAGGTCCTGGTGTCTAGCGCGGCGGGAGTTGACCGCCATCCGCGAGCTTCTTGTAAAGCGCAATAACTTCGGGGTCGCGCGGCAGTTCTTTGACCGTTTTCTCTACTTCTTCCGTCAAGTCGGCGAGCGCCCCGGACAAGTCCGGCGCCGCGTCTTATGACCGGTTCAATCGCGCGGAGAATGGCGGCTTCACTCCTCGAAGAAACAGCAAAGCTCCTCAACAATGGAAATTTGGCGCGGTTATTTTCTCAGTTGCAAAAATCTTCGCCAATTGAGCCGTGATCGACTTGTTGACTGTCATAACCGCATGCTTGGCGTAACCCAAACTTAATAATTGCCGTTCCGGCTCCCGTTCATCGATCGAGTCGACGCATTGAATCATTGTTTTTAGGTCCCGTCCCGGTTCTCGCAAACCAGCGCGGTAATTTTGTCGTCTTGGAATGTTCGGAGTTGAAGGTTAAAATTGATGCATCTATGCAGTCCGTTTACGTCGCCGGCGTCGCCATAACCAAGTTCGGTAAGGATCCCCGAACGCTGTCCGAGATTTTCTGCGACGCGGCACGCAGCGCACTCGGCAACGCCGAATCCCCGGAGGTCGATGCGATATACATCGGCACAATGAATCCCGAGGAATTCACCGGCGATAGTAACATTGCGTCGCTGATCGCCGACGCGATCGGATTAGGCGGTGTTCCCGCCGTTCGGATCGAAACCGCATCATCCGCCGGCGCCGCCGCGCTGATGGCCGGATTTCAAGCGATCGCCTCGGGCTATTATCGGCGCGTTCTCGTGCTGGCCGGGGAGAAGATGACGCACCTGAGCACCAGCGCGACCACGCGTATCCTGGCGGAAGTCATCGACAGGCGCGACCGCCAATGTGGCGCGACCATGCCGGCGTTGGCTGCGATGATCACGGAAAAGTACGGGCAAAAATTTCGCCTCTCGGAATCGCGTCTGCAAAACATTCTGTGTCAGGTGGCGCTCAAAAACCATGCTAACGGCGCGCGCAACCCGATGGCGCAGTTTCAGCGCGCCATCACGCGCGAGGCCTACTTTGCCAGCAAGTTCGTGGCGACACCGTTGCGGCTTTATGACTGCTCACCGATCACCGACGGCGCTGCCGGTGTCATCCTTACCAGCGAAAAAACCGACGTGTGTTTAGCCGGCGTGGGTCAAGGTACGGGGCCGTTGGGCCTCCAGGACCGGGATACTTTTACTTCCTTTGCAGCGACCAAGATCGCCGCCGCGCGCGCGTACCGGATGGCCGAGACCTCACCGCAAGGCATCGACTTCGCGGAAGTTCACGATGCTTTTACGCCCTTCGAGATTATCAACAGCGAAGATCTGGGATTTTTTCCGCCCGGCAAAGCCGGCGAAGCCGTGCTCGACGGTAAGACCGCCCTTGACGGAAAGTTGCCGATCAATCCCTCCGGCGGTTTGAAAGCGCGCGGCCATCCCGTCGGCGCCAGCGGGCTCGCCCAGGTAGTCGAAGTCGTCAAAAGGCTGCGCGGCGCCGGCGTTTCGAAGCGTGAATTCAAGCGCGGCCTAACCCAGAGTATCGGCGGCCTGGCCGCCAATAACTTCGTCACGATTTTGCAACGCGCCGACGCGCCAGTCGTGCAAAATCTGTGGCCACCGAACGGCGCGCCGATAGCGAGGCCTCAAAAAGTCCGCGCGGCGCCGGCGCGCGAGATCGAAGAAGGCATCATCGAAACTTTCACCATCCTCTACGTTACTCCGGACGGTTTTCTGCCGCCCCTGGCGCTGGCGCTCATCAGGGCGCCGGACGGCCGCCTCGTAATGGCTCAGGGCGAGGACGAGACGGAATTGAAAATCGGCCAAGAAGTCTTTCTCCGGCGCGTCGACGGCGTCTGGCTTTTTACCGTAAAAAGCCAGCTGCAGAAAGTGCAGGAAGCGTTTATGAAACTCTTTCAGCGCAAGGCCGTGGCGACCGCGAAGGATAACCGCAGCGGAGAGCCCAAGTGATTTTAAGAGGCGGCGCCGATCGAGCGGAAAAGCGATTCAAGACCCTCACCAGACTGCTTTTCGAAAAGCTCAGGGAAGCCATCGTATCCGGCAAGCTTGCGCCCGGCGAACGGCTCGACGAAGCAAACCTGTCAGCTTCCCTAAAAGTCGGTCCGGTGGCGCTGCGCGAAGCGTTGCGCGCGCTTGAAACGGATGGCTACGTGACTTTTCGCCGCAATGATGATGTGGTAGTAAGCAAACCAACGCGAGAAGAGATCGAAGATTACTACACGATCTCCGGCGTGCTCGAAGGACTAGCCGCAAGGCTCGCGGTCGAAAGAGCAAGCGCGGAGGAAGTAGAACATCTTCGGGAACTGCACAAAGCGCTCAAGGAAGCGTCGCACAAACGCGATCTGGTTCACTACTTCGATGCCAATAATCGCTTTCATCGTTTCATCGCCGAGATCGCCCGCAACGAACGCCTTTACCGGATGGTCGATCAGCTCCGCCAAGATATGCAGAAAACGCGCATTCTCGCGCTGCGTGCGCCGCAGCGGCTCGACTATTCGATGCGCGAGCATGACCAGATCCTGGATGCTTTCTTGAAGAAAAACCCTGAGATCGCCGAGAGAACCGTCGTGCGCCATCTAAAAAATCAGATGGAAACGTTGCAAAAAGCGCTCGACTCGACGAAAGGAGAAAACCGATGAGCGACAAAGGCGAACGAAAAGCGCGCGCGCTGGGCATTAACCACGTCGTTTTGGAGGTCGATGATTTGGATAAGGCGCTGGAATTTTACATCGCGCTATTCGAATTCCAGCTGCTCGGCATGAGCGAACACAATGCATTTATCGATCTGGGTGACCAATTCGTCCAGCTCACCCTCGGCAGGACTCAGGTCGCCGACACCAAGCGCCATTTTGGCTTCGTGGTCGACGATCGTGAAGCCGTGCGCCGGGCGATGGAAAGGCTCGGCCTTAAAAGCATCAACGATCGGCTGAATATCCTCGACCCGTGGGGCAACCGCATCGAAATCGTTCCCTACGACGATTGCCAGTTCACAAAAGCGCCGAATATTTTGCACGGCATGGGGGTGCCACCGATTAGCAAAACTGCCAACGCCATTGAAGAGCTCAAAAAGAAAGACATGGCGCCGGGGGAATAGCCGGCACATTTCCACGCGGTCAGGTCAATATCAAATCGCCATCGCTCGCCCGACCCGCGGCTGGGCGGGAGAACTTTACCTTTCTCACGGCGCTGCTAAATCAATTTTCCGTAGAGATTTTACGAACGCCGATCCGTGGAGTTATACAAATATGAGATTGGATCATGAGCTTGACTCCGCGTCTTGAAGGACTGATCGAGCACCACCACCGTGAAATTTGGGCTTATCTCTGTCGTCTGTTAGGAACAGAACGGTGTGGACTCACTGCAAACCTTGGCTGCTCCGGCTGGAAGGCGGGCTTACGTGAAACAAAGCGGCTCGGCGGCGCAAACGTTTCACGCCTCGCCGTTGCGAATCTGGCTCGCCCTCAGCGCTGTCTATGTTATCTGGGGATCGACCTATCTCGCTATTCGCTTCACGGTCGAAACAACGCCGCCGTTTCTATCGGCCGCCGCGCGATTCATCGTCTCCGGCGCATCTTTATACTTGTGGCGTCGCGCTGCCGGCGATCCTAAACCCACGCCGGTCGAATGGCGCAACTCAGCGATCGTCGGCATCCTTCTTCTGGTCGGCGGCAACGGCGGCGTGGTTTGGGCGGTACAATTCATTCCGTCAAATCTAGCCGCGCTCCTCGTTGCCACCGTGCCACTGTGGATGATCCTGATCGATGCTCTGCGACCCCGCGGGGACAGGCCCAACGCCAAGGCGATGAGCGGTATTTTGCTTGGCTTTTGCGGTGCTCTGCTGCTGCTCGGCTGGACTGCTGAAAATGCGACTCCAGCGAACCTTTACGGCGCAATCGCCGTCTTGGTCGCTTCTTTCTTTTGGGCGATCGGCTCGATTTACGGAAAAACCGCAGCGTTGCCGGCTTCGGCCCTTGTCACAACCGGCATTGAGATGCTTGCCGGCGGCATCGTCCAAATCGCCGTCGCATACCTATTCGACGAGTTCTCCAGCTTCGACCTCCATGCGATTTCCTTGCGCTCCGAGCTCTCATGGACCTATTTAACCGTCATCGGCCCGATCGCCTTCGTCGCATACGCGTGGCTTTTGCGCGCCGCGCCGATTCCCCAGGTCGCCACCTACTCGTACGTCAATCCGCTCGTCGCCATGATCCTCGGCTACTTTCTCGGCAAAGTAATCATCACGCCACGCATTCTCCTGGCCGCGGGGTTGATCATCGGCTCGGTGGTCCTGGTGAGCCGGCGAAAGCGATAGAACTCTCGCGTCATTCCAAATCACAAATTCCAGATTCCCCATGGAATTTTCGACACCTGCTCATCACGTGTGAAAAGCATTTGACAGCGTGCTTGTGATCCTTGTAATCCTGCTCACCAGAATGTCATACCGGTTCGAAGATCTTCCGTCTCAACCTTATCGCCCAATCGCCATCCTCCAAAATAATAATCGACCGCAATTCATCGGAGCCGATAGGCAAGAATCGCCACCGGTAGCTTTCAATCTGAAATTTGGAATCTGAAATCTGCAATCATCGGAAGGAGTCCTGTCATGGCCATCACGCTATATCACGACACGCCGTCATCCAATTGCGACAGAACTAAAATTGCGCTCGCGGAAAAAGGTCTCAAGTGGGATGGTGTTCGAGTTAGACTTACCAACAAGGAGCAAAAGAAGCTCGAGTTTCTGAAGCTCAATCCCTACGGCAAGATTCCTGTTCTGATCGAAGACGGGAACGTGCTGTTCGAGTCCTGCATCATCAACGAATACCTCGACGAGAAATATCCCGATCCGCCGCTAATGCCGAAGGATCCTTACTTGCGCAGGCGCGGCCGCGTGCTTGTCGACTACGCCCTGAATTTCGTGCACGAGCCGTACTGGGACTTGCGTGGTGAAATGCTCAAACCCGCGGACAAACGCAATGGCGCTCTCATGGAAGACAAGCGCCGGGGTTTGAGAGACTTGCTGCAGTATGTCGAAGCGGCGCTGGATGACAAACCTTATTTCCTCGGCGATTTTAGTCTCACGGACATCGCTGTCGTACCGCGCTTCTTGCGCATGGAAACCTACGGCGCGCTGCCGGCGCCGTCGCTGCCGCGGCTCAACGCATGGCTGGCACGAATGAAAGAGCGGCCCTCGGTGCAGGCGATTCTCTAAGAAACCCGGCTGGATTATTTCAAAACTTCTTTCAGCTTCGCGACCACCGCGGGCGGCGTTTTGAACATATTTTGAATTGCTCCCTCAATCTCCTCGCCGGAGGAGGGCGCCACCTCCAGGTTCGCCTTGGCGGCGTCGTTCAAGAAATCATGATCTTTGACCGCTTGCAGAAACGCTTTGCGCAGAACTTGCACGCGCTCTTTCGGGGTAGCCGGCGGCAGTGAATAACTGTAGGTCATCGCGCTCGGTTGATGGACACCCGCGTCGATCAACTGGCGCGCTTCGGGCGTTTTGGCAAAGCTGCTCGACAGCGGCACCTTGGGCAGATCGGCATGTGCCTTCGGCGCGCTTTGGAGCACGATCGTGACTTGCCCGGCCTCCACTGCTTTACGCCAAGTCGCGCGCACCGATGACCAAGAAAATCCGCAGAGACCGTCGACCTCCCCCGCTTCCACGGCCACGCGCATATCCGCCGTGCCTTTGTATCCGGAGATGAGTCGCATGGGGATGCCGATGGCCTCCTTGAGCACCTTCGCGGTGTCGTCCGTCGTTGTACCCGGAGCGCTGCCGGCCAACTTGAGCGGCGTTTTAGATGCCAGCCATTGCTCAGCATTAGCGATCCCGGTCTTTTGGTTGAGCACGCACAGATCGTGGTTATTACCGGGCGCGCCCATCCACTCCATTTTGCGCGGATCGAAACTGGTTGCCGACGCACCGAGGAGTTGGCCGAGAATGTGGTTGCCGTTGAACGCGCCGATCGTCAATCCATCGGCCTTGGCGACGCGGTAGATGTGATTGGCCGCAATCAAACTGCCGGCACCGGTCATGTTTTCTACGATGACCGACGGGTTGCCGGGGATGTATTTTCCCATGGACCGCGACAGAGTGCGGGCGTAAGTGTCGAAGCCGCCACCGGCTGAAAAGCCGACGACAATGCGAATGACTTTGCCATTGTAAAAATCTTGGCCGGCCGCCGCGGCATGAACCGCGCTGGTGACACCCAAGCACAGCGCCGCTGTGAGGCCGAAACAATTTAGGAAATTTGCACTCATGTGGATTCCTCTCAAGTCCTGCTCCGATAGGCCCACAACGTACGCGAAACTTGATGATGACGTCAACGACCGAATATCTAGGATATGGGCCTCGACCGGAAGCGCCACGATATTCGTTGACAATCGAGAGCGATTGCCTATATTGACCCGATTCGAAAGGAGAACGGGATGTCCATCAAGCCGTTGTTACTCGCCATCGTCGTCGCCTGTTTGAACGCGACGACTGCTCACGCCGACGATTTTTATAAAGGTAAAACCATCCGCGTGATCGTCGGCGGTAGCGCCGGCGGCGGTTTCGATATTTACACCCGCGCCATGGCCAGGCATATGGGAAAACATATTCCCGGCAACCCGGCCATGATTGTTGAAAACATGACCGGCGCGGGCACGTTGATCGCCGCCAAATATTTGCATAGCAGCGCCAAACCCGATGGACTTTCATTCGGTCTTTTCAACGGAGCATTGATCTTGAGCGGCGCGCTTGGCAACAAGAGCATCGACTTCGACATGAGAGAATTGGAATTTCTCGGCGTCCCGGTACAGGACAGCACCGTGTGCGCCCTGCGCAAGGAGAGCGGCGTTACAAATATGGATCAGTGGTTCGCCGCCAAGACACGATCAAATTGGGCGGCCTGAGTCCGGGAAATAGCACCAGCGACGTGGCGCGCATTATCATGGCCGCGCTCAACCTGCCGGTCCAACTCGTCGAAGGCTACAAAGGCACCAACGAAATTCGCCTCGCAGCGGACGCCGGCGAATTGCACGGCGCCTGCTGGGCTTGGGAGACGCTGAGAACCGCGTGGAGCAAAGCGATCCCGGCCGGAGAGGTCAACGTAGTGCTACAGGTGACCGCTAAAAAGATTCCCGAGTTGCCCAACGCGCCGATGTCGCTCGAACTGGCGAAAACCGACGAGGCGCGGCAAATCCTGAGAGCCGGCGCCATCGACCCGGCAGCCATCGTGCGGGTTTACGTGACGACGCCGCGCACGCCCAAAGATCGGCTGCAAATTCTGCGCGCCGCCTTCGCAAACACGTTGACCGACCCGGACTTCATCGCGGAATCCAAGAAAGCCAATCTGGATATCAATCCGCTCACGGGCGAAGAAGTTAAAAAAATCGTCGACGAACTCTTCAAACTGACGCCTTCAATGCGAACAAAACTGGCCGGCATCCTGGCTCCGAAGTGAGTCGCATCGAAAGTAATTTAGGAGACCACAAAATGCTAGCTGCACACATCAAATTACAACTCGGATCAATTCTAATCGCGTGTGGACTTTGTATTGCGACGAATGTCGCCTTGAACGCCGCCCAGGCGCCGGAGCTGAAACCGGAAAAAACTCGCCTCGAAGTCGCTATTGCGGCGACCGGCCCGCTCTATTTGCCGATCATTCTGGCGAACGAAGCCGGTTACTTCAGCAAGCGCGGCGTGACCGTGAATCTCAGCACGCTCAGCGCTACGGCCTCGGCGCAAGCGCTGTTGTCCGGCCAGGTGGACATTTACCAGGGCGGCACCGCGACGATCCATGCTAACGTGGCGGGTTCGGATTTGATCTACATCGCCGCCAGCGTCGACCGCAGCACGCTGGCCTTGTTCGGTCAAAAAGGCTTGACGACGTTTGAAAATTTGCGCGGCAAGTCGGTGGCAACGACGTCGGTGGGCGCCTTCGGTGAGATCGCCATGCGCAAAACCGCGATAGAGCGCGGCATGGAAATCGGCAAAGACATTAAGCTCCTCTACCACAAGGGTCCGGCTGATGCGTTTTCGACTTTTTTGGTCGGCAACGCGGATGGGTTGATCGTTACGCCGCCGCAGACGGAAATGGCGCGCAGCAAAGGTTTTCCCGTGATCATCGACTATTACGAAAAAGGACTAAAAATCATCGGTCCCGGCACCGGAGTAGCACGCGCTTTCGTGCAAAAAAACCCCAACACGCTGAAAATTTTTCTGATGGGCTATCTCGACGGCGTGAAGCGATCTCTCGACGATCCGGCCTACGCGAAAAACGTTCTGGCCCAGAGCAGCAAAA
>VBKX01000697.1 GCA_005879435.1 Deltaproteobacteria bacterium | reverse complement strand
AAATCGGCGCTACGCTAGAACAAGCGGCGAAAGCCAAAGACCGGCAAAAAATTGAAGAGTGGCTCAATTGCCTGGCGCAATATTTGGGAAAGGTCGAAATCGTTTATGAATGAGCCCATGGATGCAACCATCCTAGCGGTCGATGACGACGCAACTAGTCGCAAAATCTTAGACCGCGTTCTCGCCCGCGCCGGTTTTCGTGTCGTCATGGCCGACAGCGGCATCAGCGCCCTTGAGATTCTGAGCCGAACTAATCCTGACCTGATCTTGCTCGACGTCATGATGCCGGGCATGGACGGCTATGAGCTCTGCGCCGAGCTCCAAGCAAATCCAGACACAGCGGACATCCCGGTAATTTTTATCACCGCGCTCGGCGAGCAACACGACAAAACTCGTAGCTTCGCGCTCGGCGCCGTGGACTACGTGACGAAGCCGATTCAGCCGCAGACTCTCTCCCAAGTCGTCGGCGCTCAGCTGAAAACAAGCCAACGTTGGAAAAATCTTAGCGAGCACCGCAGCGCCCTCAAGGGTAAAGCGAGCATCGCTCCGACGGACTTCACCCAATTTAGGCAATTCCTTTCCCAGCAATTCAGTTTGACTGCCGACGGGCAAAAAACTTGCGCTGCGCTGACGCCCGGGGAACTGTATGCGGCGTTAACCAAGCTCGGGTTCGGCGAGAATCAAGTGGCCTTGTCGATCGCCAATTTTATGAAGCTTGCTTACCTTCCCTTCATCGAGCCCGAGGATGTGCAGGTGGGCATCCTTTCGCCGCCGTTCGCCAGGGCCAATCTCGCCGTAGCAATTCAACGTGACGGTAAGAACATGTTCGCTTTATCGAATCCATTTGACCGAGGTCTGATCGAGTCACTGACAAAATTCTCGGGTTTAGGCGATCAATTTATCTTGGGTATTACGGCGCCGAAAAACATTAGCGCATTGTTTACGGCGACCACCGCCAATACTCAACAGGCGCCGTCGAGGGATCGGCCGCCAGCGACAGGATTACCCCAGCCCTCACTGCACCAAACTCAGCCGTCAAACTCTTCCTTGGGATTCGCGAACCGCACGCGCGTTGCCGGCGGGTTGCGCGCCGTCGCCGACTCCAATCCTGCCTTGGCGAAACTCGACGCGTTATCCCGTGACACGCAGTTGGAAACCGAATCGGTTTTGCAACTGGCTGATCGATTACTCGAAAGGGCGGTATCGGAGCGCGCGAGCGACATTCACATCGAGCCCGAAGCCGCCGACGCGGTAATCCGTTTCCGCGTCGATGGCGATATGCGGGAGATTCTATCGATTAAAAGCGACGTGAACCTCATGTTGATGTCGCGGCTCAAAGCGCTGGGCGGAATGGATATCGCTGAACGGCGCAGACCCCAAGACGGTGCCTGCGAGGTCAAAATCGCCGGCCGCCCGTTCAAGATCCGGCTGGCGACGACATCGACGCCGGACGGAGAAAGTTTGATCATGCGCGTGCTCGAGCCAGGAACTCGGGCCAAGAGTCTGACCGAGCTGGGCATGACCGAAGAGCAGAGCCGCGCCATGACCGTCGCCGCCAGTTCCACGCAGGGCCTCATTCTCATCGTCGGTCCGACGGGCTCGGGAAAAACGACCACGATCTTCAGCGTGTTGTCGCAGGTCGATACCCGGACTCGAAGCCTCGTCTCCGTCGAAGATCCGGTGGAGTACCGCATCCCTTTCGCCAACCAGCAGCAGGTCAACGAAAAGGCCGGGATCAATTTTGAATCGCTGTTGAAATCCGCGATGCGGCAGGATCCGGATATCCTTTTCTTGGGCGAGATTCGTGACACTTTTTCGGGGAAGGCCTCGATGGACTTCGCCAGCACCGGGCATTTGACGATCTCGACCCTGCACACGTCCAACGCGACCAGCGCGATTTTCCGACTCGAGCGGCTCGGCGTTACCCGTACGATGATGTCCGATGCGATTCTCTGCATCGTCGCGCAACGGTTGCTCAGGAAGTTATGCTCCCACTGTAAGGAGGTTGTGCCGATCACGGACCGGGAGGCGGAGCGATTGGCGCCGTTTATAAGCCAGGTTCCACCTGAGGTGGCTCAACCGGTGGGTTGCGCCAAATGCAACCAGTCGGGGTACCTGGGTCGCGAGGGAATCTACGAGGTGATCAAATTCGACGCCGAGATCGCGGACATGCTCCATACGAACAAGTCGGTCTCGGCGATCCGAGAATTTGCGTATCGGAGAGGCGATTTTCTGATCAGCCATCATGCTGCCGAGAAGGTCGCGCAGATGTTGGTCTCTGTGGACGATGCTTACCAAAAGGCGCTCGCCGAAGAAGCCCCTCCTGAAGTCTCGGTCGCATCGCCTAAAGGCGTGCCAAGGACCGCAAGCCCAGCCCAGGAGAAGGCCAAGGCTGCGAGCACGACCGCGTCCGTGCCGTCGATACTTTTGGTCGAAGATGACAAAGATAACCGGGCGTTGATCCAGCGGTACCTTGTCAACCAGGGCTACGACGTGACGGTTGCCGACGATGGCGTGGATGCCCTGATGCAGTTAGGCCGCGCAAAATTTGATCTGATTTTGACGGACGTGAATATGCCGACCTTTGACGGCTTTAAGCTGCTGGAAGCGGCGCGCCAAAAGAAAATCGACACACCGATGGTCTTTCTCACCGCCGAGACGGACGAAGCCGCGGAGATCAAGGGACTCGAATTGGGCGTCGCGGATTATCTCAAAAAGCCGGTCAGGAAAGAATTATTTCTGTTGAGAATCAAAAAGATTCTCGGCCGATGAAGCTCCGAACATGGCGCGAGTCGAAGAAAAATTTGACGCGGAGCTTGCGGCGGAGCGAGACTCTTATCTGCGCGAGCTGTTATCCAACCTGGAGGAACTCGAGACAGTGATCCTCGATCTGTCCGGGACCGACAAGGAAACGGAGCGGACGCGGATGCTGGCCCGGCAAATTCACACAATCAAAGGCACGGCAGGAAGCCTGGGTTTGGATTTGCTGAGCGCGGCCGCTCACCGCATGGAAGATCTATTCGCCGACCCACGTCGGCGCGAGAACACGAACGAAAAATTCATCGACCAACTGTTGGCGCAAAACGACCTGCTCGCGTCGATTGCCGAAGCCTATCTCGATGACAATGAACGATTCCTAGACGACGTGCGCAGCCAGCTCGGAGAGACCGCGCCTGCGACGCCAGCTGCGGCGACCGAAACGAAATGCTTCGATCGCATATTGATCGTCGAACCGTCGGCCGCGACACTGCAATTTTGTATCAAAATCTTGGGCGAGTTCGGGTCCGCACATGTGTCGTCGGTGCACGACGGCTACGAGGCGCTCGGCTGCTTGCTCAAGGAGAAATTCGACGCCGTGATCACGTCATTGCAGGTGCCGACGATCGACGGGCAGTCCTTGACGACGGTAGTTCGCACGATCCCCGGCCCCAACGTTGCGACGCCGGTGATTCTTTTGACATCCGCCACAGGCGCTCTCGATCCAGCCAAAGCCCGTCCGGACTACGTCGTCGATAAGAACGCGGGTCTCGCGAAGGAATTGCGCCGAGTCCTGAAGCAGCTCGCAAGTTCATGCCGACAAGCGTCGAGTTCAACGAGTGAAGCCGGTAGCAGCGTTCAAAGAAAAATCCTCTTGGTCGACGACTCTCGCGAAATTCATACGTTGGTCCGGTATTCTTTCAAACGCTTCCCTCACGTGCAAATCGTTGGACTTCTCGATCCGACGACTGCGGTGGAAACTGCCCGGCGCGTGTCGCCGGATCTCGTCCTATTGGATGTGCAGATGTCGCCGCTTTCGGGCCAGGAAGTGATGCGCGCCATTAAAGCGGCACCCGAGCTAAGCGGTATCCCGGTGGCATTCTTCACCGGCACGGACGACATTGGGGAGACCCAGGAATTACAATCCTTGGG